>NZ_JAAKMV010000003.1:0-288215 GCF_049170575.1 Aeromonas sp. 604282
TGGTGGCTATGACGGGATTCGAACCTGTGACCCCCGCATTATGAGTGCGATGCTCTAACCAACTGAGCTACATAGCCAACCTTGCTTCCGGTGAGTTGTTGCCTCGTCACCGTGCGGGCCGAATTATGCGTATCTGGCTCTGGGGCGTCAACCCTTTTTTTGCCAGAAAAACGCAATTTGAGTGCGTTTGACCAGATATTGGCCTCTGTTGCGCAAAAGCCCGACAATCTGGTTTTTTTTAAAGCATGACTGGCAGATAGCTGACTCTGCTCGATAAAAAACAGGCCAGCAAATGCTGGCCTGTCATGGGATTAGACGTTGAACAGGAAGTTCATGATATCGCCATCTTTGACGATGTAATCTTTCCCTTCAGCGCGCATCTTGCCCGCTTCCTTGGCGCCTTGCTCACCCTTGTAGGTAATAAAGTCTTCAAAAGCGATGGTTTGGGCGCGAATAAAGCCTTTTTCAAAGTCAGTGTGGATCTTGCCAGCCGCTTGCGGGGCAGTGGCACCGACCGGAATAGTCCAGGCGCGCACCTCTTTCACACCGGCGGTGAAGTAGGTCTGCAGGTTGAGCAGCTGGTAGCCGGAGCGGATCACGCGGTTCAGGCCCGGCTCTTCGATACCAAGGTCAGCCATGAACTCGGCGCGATCTTCGTCGTCCAGTTCGGCGATGTCGGCTTCGATGGCACAGCAGACCACGACCACGACCGCGTTCTCGGCGGCGGCGATTTCACGCACCTTGTCCAGATAGGGGTTGTTCTCGAAGCCATCTTCCGCCACGTTGGCGATATACATGGTTGGTTTCAGGGTCAGGAAGTTGAGGTGGCTCACGGCGGCCAGCTCTTCTTTATCCAGCTTCATGCCGCGGATCATCTGGCCGTTTTCCAGTGCGACCTTGATCTTCTCAAGCACTTCTACTTCAAGCTTGGCATCCTTGTCGCCGCCTTTGGCGCGCTTGGACTGGCGGTGAATGGCGCGCTCGCAGGCGTCCAGATCCGACAGGGCCAGCTCGGTGTTGATCACTTCGATATCGTCAGCAGGGGAGACCTTGCCGGCAACGTGAATGATGTTCTCGTCGTCGAAGCAGCGCACTACGTGGCCGATCGCTTCGGTTTCACGGATGTTGGCCAGGAACTGGTTGCCGAGGCCCTCGCCCTTGGAGGCACCGGCAACCAGACCGGCGATGTCCACAAATTCCATGGTGGTCGGTACAACGCGCTGCGGATTGATGATGGCAGCCAGCTGATCGAGGCGGGGATCCGGCATCGGCACCACACCTGTGTTCGGCTCGATGGTGCAGAACGGGAAGTTGGCGGCTTCGATACCGGCCTTGGTCAGTGCGTTGAACAGGGTGGATTTGCCTACATTGGGCAGGCCCACGATACCGCATTTAAAACCCATGGATTGTTACCTTACTTGATGGATGCTGTGAGGCTCGCCCGTAGGCGGCCCGTGTCATGCTTTATTCGGCTTTGAAGCTGTGCAAGCGATTCATGGCCTTGGTCATATCTTGTTTGAACAGGATATCGGTGGCGCGCAGGGATTCGTCCAGCGCGGCGTCGATCAGGTTCTGTTCACTGCTGGGGGCCCTGGTCAGGACGAAGCCAGCCACCTGCTCTTTGCTGCCGGGATGGCCGATCCCGAGACGCAGCCGGAAGAAGTTATTGTTGTTGCCCATCTTGGCGATGATGTCCTTGAGGCCGTTATGGCCACCATGACCACCACCCTGCTTGAACTTGGCGATGCCCGGCGGCAGATCCAGTTCGTCATGGGCCACCAGCATCGCTTCCGGCTCAATCTGATAAAAACGCGCCAGTGCGGCCACCGCCTTGCCAGAGAGATTCATGTAGGTGTTCGGGATGAGCAGCCGCACATCCTGCCCCTCGACCAGGATGCGGGCAGTATGGCCGAAGAACTTGGGTTCTTCACGCAGGCTGACGTTGTGCCAGCGGGCCAGTTGCTCCACATACCAGGCGCCCGCATTGTGGCGGGTCTTAGCATATTCCGGGCCGGGGTTGCCCAGTCCGACGATCAGTTTGATTTCGCTTGTCACGCTTGATGTCTTCACTCGCAGCTGCCGTGGGCACACTACCCAGGGCAATAGGACGCAATATTCTAGCCGCCGAGTGGCGATCACTCAACCAATGCGCATGTTATGGCGGGATTTGCAGCATTATTGCGGCCAATGGGTGGCTAACGGTGGGCAAACGGGCCTCTTGCAAGAGGCCCGTTTCAGTTTACCGATGGATTGTGCCCGGTTGACTACCGTCGTTATTTGGCACGCAGCAAGGTGACGGTCTCTTCATCCAGTGCGGTCAGGGTGGGACGGGCATCGCGCACATACTCCACGAAAGACGCTGCATCGGTGCCACAATCCACGCCGCTGGCCTTGCAATCGAGGGCCTGGTCCGGGGCATAGACGGCGCTCAGCAGTTCGCCGTTTTGTGCCACTTTCAACACCGGGAAGGCGGTCAACTTGCCATTGACGCTGGCGATATCGACCCGCTCGCTCTTCTGACGCTGGGCATTGGCCAGTGCCTGCCAGCCATCGTTGCCGTTGGCGCTGTAGGCGTTCATCACCACCCGATAGCGCTGGCTATCCACCAGATCCTGCCACTCGCCGCTTGCGGTTTTGCGCTGCAATTGGGTCAGAGTGCCCGCCTTGCCTGCGTCGGTCTCCTGGAAGGTGTAACGCAGGTTACCGCCATAGGGGAACTTGCCGGCATGGGCGCTGGCGGGCAGGGTGGCGGTGATGGTCTCGGTCAAGAGGGCGCGCACCTCGGCACCGGTCAGGGTCAGCACCGAGAGCTGGTTCTTGAACGGCAGCAGGGTGAGGGAGCTGTCCCCCTCGCGCCATTCGCCAGCGGGCAGGTCGGCGCGCACGCCGCCCACCGCAACCAGAGAAAAATCGACCGGGCCGCCGGTCAGGGCTTGCACTGCTGGGGTATTGGCCCAGTAGAACTCCCCTTCGGCAACCAGCGGCGCTACATCTGAGCCGTGGCTGTCGCTGCCGTTGTCACCGGGACGACGGGCATTTTGCAGCTGCTCGGGGATGGTGCCGATCACCGGGCCGTAGGCTTTCTCTAGCGCCGGTTTGTAGTGGCTGTCGATGATGCCGCGCAGGCGCGGATCTTCATCCACGGTCACCAGATTGGGCTGGTTGTCGACAAACTGGCTCGCCTCTTTGCTGCGGGCGTCGTCGAGTGCTTGCTTGCGCGCCGCATCGGCGAAGAAGTCGCGGCTGGCCAGCAGGCTGTTGTGGCCTTGGCAGTCGGTCACCTGACCCTGGCTGTCAAAGGTCACCTGTGCCAGACCGATGGCCTGGGCGTAGGAGCCCGCCTGCACCACGCAGGTCTTGCCGATGCCATCCGGATTGGTCACCAGCTTGGCGTAATCGCCGGTCTTGCCCCAGCCAATATTGCGAAAATCGCCGAGCAGGCTGTGGGAGTGGCCGCCGACGATGGCATCGAGGCCGTTTACCTTGGCGGCCAGCGCCAGATCCCGCTCGTTGCCGATGTGGGTCAGCGCCACGATCTGGTGGATCCCCTTGGCTTGCAGCATGTCGACCGTGGCCTGAGCCGAGGCGACCTCCTTGCCAAAGCGCAGTTTGCCGACGTTGGGGGCGATATTGCCCATGTCTTCCAGTACCAGACCGATGACGGCGACCAGCTGTTTGCCTTGTGGCAGGTTGTCGAGATCGGTGACCGGGCTCTTCTGGTTGCCGTCAAAGGCGTAGACCACGAAGGGCTTGAGGTTGTCAGCCTTGCTGAGGGCCGGATCGGCCTTGGTGTCGAGGTTGGCGGCCAGCACCGGGAAGTTGACCCCCTCGATGAAGCGGGCCAGCTTCTGGTTATCCAGATCGAACTCGTGGTTGCCCAGCGCCATGGCATCGAGGCCGAACTGGCTCAGCAACTCGGCGTTGGCCATCCCCTCGTTGAGTTTGAAGTAGCCGCTGCCCTGCCAGGCATCACCGCCGTGCAGCAGCAGCAAGGGCTGGTTCTTGGCCAGCGCATCTGCTTGATAGGCTTTCGCCATGGTCAGCAGGCGCGGGTAACCGCCAAAGCGGGTATAGAGGGTATCCGTCTCCCCCTGCTGGGCAAAGATCTGCCCTTTGATCTCGGCATTGACCGGATCAAACTGGGAGTGGGTGTCGTTCATGTGAGCCAGAGTCAGCACGAAGGGCGGGTTCTCTTTGGCGGGCTGACAGGCGAACAGGGCGGAGGTGAGGGTCGCGAGCAGGAGGGGACGCAAGCAATTCATGGGTAAATCCTTAAGCCTGCCGGGGGCAGGGTCGTACCAGATAGCAGAAAGTTGGAAAGAGAAGGTCCAGAAAGACGAAAACCGCCTGATGGCGGTTTTCGTTATTGCTGAATCTATCAATGCTCAAACATGGCAGAGATGGACTCTTCGTTGCTGATGCGACGAATGGCCTCGGCCAGTACAGTTGACAGCGTCAGCTGCTTGACCTTGCCGACCGCTCTCATCTCCGCAGTGAGCGGGATGGAGTCGGTGATGATCAGTTCATCGATCACGGAGTTCTTGATGTTCTCGACGGCGGAACCAGAGAATACCGGGTGAGTGGCGTAAGCGAATACACGCTTGGCACCGCGCTCTTTCAGGGCCTCTGCGGCTTTGCACAGGGTGCCGCCGGTGTCGATCATGTCATCAACGATGATGCAGTCGCGGCCTGCAACGTCACCGATCAGGTGCATGACCTGGGAGACGTTCGGGCGGGGACGGCGCTTGTCGATGATGGCGATGTCGGTGTCATCCAGCAGCTTGGCGATGGCGCGGGCACGCACGACGCCACCGATGTCCGGGGAGACGACGACAGGAGACTCGAGGTTCTTGGACTTCATGTCTTCCAGCAGCACCGGGCTACCGAACACGTTGTCTACCGGAACGTCGAAGAAACCTTGAATTTGCTCGGCATGCAGGTCAACGGTCAGCACGCGATCCACACCGACGCTGGAGAGGAAGTCAGCGACAACCTTGGCGGTGATGGGGACACGGGCGGAGCGGACGCGGCGGTCCTGACGGGCATAACCAAAGTAGGGGATAACGGCAGTGATACGGCCAGCTGAAGCACGACGCAGAGCATCCACCATAACGATCAATTCCATCAAATTGTCGTTGGTCGGGGCACAGGTGGATTGAATGATGAAGATATCGCCACCACGTACATTCTCATTGATCTGTACGCTGATCTCGCCGTCGCTAAAGCGACCTACGGCAGCATTGCCGAGTTTGATAAACAGGCGATCTGCGATCTTCTGGGCTAGTTCCGGCGTTGCGTTACCAGCAAACAGCTTCATGTCAGGCACGGTTTGAAACCTCGGGGTTGCATCCAGTATGTGGGGGAGTCTGAAATCAGACCCTTATCGTTTTGGGGCAAACGATTTAGCCAGATAACGAGCAAGGGATTGGCTGCATCGGGATGACTGAAGGGGGGTGAGCCCTTGAGTGTGGGCGAGCACGACCTCACCCGCATCACTGCCATCATATCAAATTGGCTGGGGTACTAGGATTCGAACCTAGGAATGGCGAGATCAAAACCCGCTGCCTTACCGCTTGGCGATACCCCAATCATTTGAGCTGTTGCAAAGTGGCGAGGAGTGGTGATATGTTCTCGCCTTTGGCGATAAACCCATCCAACCCCTTCGGCACTCTGGCCAACACTTCCCGAGCAGTCACTTCGTCTTCAAACTGAGCAAAGACGCAGGCTCCTGTGCCCGTCATTCTTGACGGCGCGTATTCTAGCAACCAGCCGAGCGCATTGGCAACCTCGGGGTGGCGCTTTTTCACCAGTGATTCGCAATCGTTTTTCCACTCGCCTTGCAACAGGCTGTGCAAGGTCATCTTCGGGGTGGCTCTGGGCAGGTCCGGATCCTGAAATACCGCTGCTGTCGCTACATGGCAATCGGGTTTGAGCACCAGATACCAGGCACTCGGTAGTTCAACCGGTTGCAACCGCTCGCCCACCCCTTCGGCAAAAGCCGCCTTGCCACGAACAAACACCGGCACATCGGCCCCCAGTTGGACGCCAAGCGCTGCCAGTTCATCTTCACTCAAACCCGCTTGCCAGAGGTGGTTAAGCGCTACAAGTGTGGTCGCTGCATCGGACGAACCGCCGCCAATGCCGCCCCCCATGGGTAGCACTTTCTCCAGCCTGATATTCGCCCCTTGCGGGCTCGGCAGGGTTGCCTGCAGCAGCCGAGCCGCCCGGATAATCAGATTCTGCTCATCCGGCACCCCGGGAATGGCCGGGCTCAGGGTGAGTGTGTTGCTATCAGGTATCACTTCAAACTCGAGCCAATCGCTGTGGTTGAGGAAGATAAACAGGGTCTGCAGCTCGTGATAGCCATCGGGGCGACGGCCATTGACGTGTAAAAACAGGTTGAGTTTGGCCGGTGCCGGCCAGCGTGTGGAAGCCATTAACGTGCAAGAGTCCATTGGTTGATCTGAAGCTTGAGGCGGCTGCTCTGGCCGGTCATGGTGAGCTGGTGAGGCAGGCGGTAGCCATCCTGATCCCGGTAGTCGCCATAGACAATTTGCCACTGGCCGTCGCGCACGCTGGCCAGACTGCTGTCGGGGTTGAGTTCAAACTCTGCCTCACCCGGCAATCCCTTGATCCACTCCGGCAGTCCGGCGACCGGAATATTCCAGCCGGTGAGCTGATAGATCAGTGCTTCGGCATCCTGGCTATGGTGGCGATTACCGTCGCTGTCGAGCAGGGTGATCTCCCCCTTGTTGCGTGAGAGCTCGAGAATGCTGGTGCCAATCAGGCTGGTGAGGTTGAGCCGATAATCCTCCCCATCCTGCTGCCAGTTGAGACGGGCACTCCCTTTTTGCTGGGGGGTAATGATGGCCATCTTGCCGGAGAGCTCCCAATGAGTGAGCTGTTCGAGGCGGGCCCGCTCCTGGTTCCAGTTCACCTGGTCACGCTGGGGTTGGGTGGTGGCACAACCGCCAAGGATTAACAGACAGGCGAGGGTAAAAATACGCAGCAGCACGGCAAGGCTCCAGAGAGAGAAATTTGCCACAGTATAAGGGGCGGCCGTATTGCTTTTAAAGACTTACCCTTTCTCGTACAATTGGCAGCCTTTGCACCCAGCGTAAGAAATGATCGTCGCCCACTCATGAGTTTGCTTGCCCTCGGAATCAACCACAACACCGCCAGTGTCGCCTTGCGGGAGCGGGTCGCTTTTGGCCCGGACTGCATCGATCGCGCCTTGCGTGAGCTGGTGAACCAGCCCGGCATCAACGAGGCAGTGATCGTCTCCACCTGCAACCGTACCGAGCTTTACTGCAATCTGGATGGCGAGCAGCAGGGCGAGGTGTTGCGCTGGCTGCAGCAATTCCACGGGCTGGATGCTGCCGAGCTGGTTAGTGCCATCTATCAACACCATGACGAAGAGGCGGTACGCCACCTGATGCGGGTGGCATGCGGGCTCGATTCGCTGGTGCTGGGGGAGCCGCAGATCCTGGGGCAGATCAAGCAATCCTACGCACATGCCCAGCAGGCGGAATCGGTGAAGGGGGCGCTGGAGCGGCTGTTCCAGAAATCTTTTTCGGTGGCCAAACGGGTGCGTACCGATACCGAGATTGGCGCGAGTGCCGTGTCGGTGGCGTTTGCCGCTGTCAGCCTTGGTCGCCGCATTTTTGCCGATCTCTCCCAGACCAGGGTGTTACTGGTCGGGGCTGGAGAGACCATCGAACTGGTGGCTCGCCATTTGCGCGAGCAGAATGTCACCCGGATGATGGTGGCCAACCGCACCCTGCAGCGCGCCCAGACCCTGGCGGCCGAATTTGGTGCCCAGGTGATGACGCTCGAAGAGATCCCCGACTATCTGCACGAGGCAGATATCGTCATCAGCTCGACGGCCAGCCCTTTGCCCATCATCGGCAAGGGGATGGTGGAGCGGGCGCTCAAGGCTCGTCGTTTCAAGCCGATGTTTCTGGTGGATATCGCCGTACCGCGTGACATAGAGGCTGAAGTGGACGAGCTCTCCGACGCCTATCTCTACACGGTGGACGATTTGCAGGGGATCATCGAGCAGAATCTGGAGACCCGCAAACGAGCTGCGGCACAGGCCGAGCTGATCGTGCAGGAGGAACGAGACGAGTTTATGGGCTGGTATCGCGGCCAGCGGTCGGTTGACCTTATTCGCGATTATCGCCATCACTCCCAACAGGTGGCGGATGAAGAGCTACAGCGCGCCTTGCAGGCGCTGGCTCAGGGTGAGAGTGCCGAGCAGGCGCTCAAGGCGATGGCCCACCGCCTCACCAACAAGTTGATCCATGCACCGACCCAGGCCCTGCGCCAGGCGGCCTCCCGGGGCGACGAGAGTACGCTGTCCCGGTTGCGACAGGCACTGGGATTGTCACAAGAGTAATTGTTCGGGGCTGCCATGCTGGTGGCCCTCTCCTCCATTCGAGATAGCAAGAGTTATGAATCCGTCACTGATCAGAAAGCTGGAAGGCCTCATCGAGCGCCACGAAGAAGTTCAGGCCATGCTCGGCGAGCCGGACGTGGTCTCGGATCAGGAGCGCTATCGCGCCCTGACCCGCGAATATGCCCAGCTGGAAGATATCGTTCACGCCTTCCAGCGTTTTCGTCAGGCGCAGGATGATCTGGAAACGACCCAGATGATGCTGGAAGAGGATGACGCCGACCTGCGGGAGATGGCGCAGGAGGAGCTGCCGCTCGCCAAGGCCAATCTGGAGGCGTTGGAGCAGGAGCTGCAGGTGATGCTGCTGCCCAAGGATCCCAAGGATGACAACAACTGCTATCTGGAAATCCGGGCCGGTGCCGGCGGTGACGAAGCGGCCATCTTTGCCGGTGACCTGTTCCGCATGTATTCACGGTTTGCCGAGCGTCAGGGCTGGCGCGTCTCCATCGTCAGCTGTAATGACGGGGAGTATGGTGGTTATAAGGAGGTGATCGCCAAGATCGATGGCGAGCGCGTCTACGGCCGTCTCAAGTTTGAATCCGGTGGCCACCGGGTGCAGCGGGTGCCGGAGACCGAATCCCAGGGGCGAGTGCACACCTCCGCCTGTACCGTCGCCGTGTTGCCGGAAGTACCGGAAGCCGAGCAGATCGAGATCAATCCGGCCGACTTGAAGATCGATACCTTCCGCGCCTCCGGTGCCGGTGGTCAGCATGTCAACAAGACCGACTCGGCCATCCGCATCACCCACCTGCCGACCGGGTTGGTGGTGGAATGTCAGGACGAGCGCTCCCAGCACAAGAACCGCGCCAAGGCGATGTCAGTTCTCTCCGCCCGCTTGCAAGCGGCCGAGGATGAGCGCCACCGCGCCGCCGAGCAGAGCACTCGCCGCAATCTGGTGGGCTCCGGCGATCGCTCCGAGCGCATCCGGACCTACAACTATCCGCAGGGCCGTCTCTCCGAGCACCGCATCAATCTCACCCTGTACCGTCTCTCCGAAATTTTGGAAGGGGACTTGGACTGCGTCATCACGCCGCTGGTGCAGGAGTATCAGGCCGACCAGCTTGCCTCCTTGGCCGAGAGCAATTGATGCAAGTGCAGTACCGGCAAGCTCGCATTCAGAAGAGCGCGATTAAGGTAGGGCAGCGTTGATGCAGATCCAGCAGGCCCGCGCCCATATCATGACTGTGTTGGCGGGCGGGGAATCCCCCCGCGCCGATGCCGATGCACTGCTCTGCCATCTGCTCGATTGTCGTCGCAGCTATCTGATGACCTGGCCCGAGCGTGAGCTGGATGCCGACCAGCAGGCCATCCTGCAGGGGTGGCTGGCCCGTCGTCTCAACGGCGAGCCTATCGCTCATCTCGTTGGCGAGCGGGAGTTCTGGTCGTTGCCGTTGAAAGTGAGCCCAGCGACCCTGATCCCGCGCCCCGATACCGAGGTGCTGGTGGAACAGGCGCTGGCGAAGATCCCGCAAGGGCCCTGCGCCGTGCTGGATCTGGGTACCGGCACAGGTGCCATCGCGCTGGCGCTCAAGTCCGAGCGGCCCGAAGTTGATGTGTGGGCGGTGGATCGGATGGCAGATGCCGCGGCGCTGGCCCGCGAGAACAGCACCGCGCTGGGGTTACCCATCGAGGTGCGCGATGGCAGCTGGTTCGAACCCTTTGGTGAGCCGGATCGCGACAAGACGCCACGTTTTGCGGTGATTGTCTCCAATCCCCCCTATATCGACGGCGCCGATCCCCATCTCGAGCAGGGTGACGTGCGCTTTGAGCCTCGCTCGGCGCTGGTTGCGGACGAATCGGGGCTGGCGGATATCCGCCATATTGCGACCCATGCCCCGGCCCATCTGCACTGCGAAGGGTGGCTGCTGCTGGAACATGGCTGGGATCAGGGGATGGTGGTGCGCCAGCTGTTGCAGGATCTGGGCTATCGCAGCGTAACCACGGTGCGTGATTACGGGGAGAACGAGCGGGTCACTCTGGGCATGTGCCCGACCTGCTGACTCCCTTTACTACCAGTTTGACGGGCAGGGGTGAGGCTTCTGCATCGAGGATTGACATTGAACAGCTATCTTTTGCTCAAACATCTGCATCTCACCCTGATTGGCGGGGCAGTGCTGATGTTTATGCTGCGTTTTTACTGGGTTCAGGCCGGCTCCGCTCGGGCATTCAGCGCACCCGTGCTGAAAACCAGCGGTCTGCTCAACGGACTGGTGGTGCTCTCCGGCATACTGCTCTGCGTGGTGCTGGGTCTCAACCCGCTCAATAACGGCATTCCCTGGCTCAGCGAGAAGTTGACGGGGATCCTGGTATTGGTCTTTCTGGCGGCGATGGCGCTGCGGTTGGCCAAAAGCAATCTGGTGCGCTGGTGTTCCTTTCTGGGGGCGCTCGGCTGGATCTACTTTATTGCCAAGTTGGCAGTGCTCAAACAGGCGAGTTTGTTCGGTTAAGGCATGAAAAGCATGTTACGTATAGACGAATGGACCGATTTTGAAGCCCATGAGCTGACCGAGCTGGCCCTGGCGGTCAGCGATGAAATCTATGGCTCGGCCGAGCAGGGGATCCGCGAGCTGCAGCTGCTGGATGAGTGGCTGGATGAGCAGATCGAAGAGGGGACCTGCGACGAGGTGCGCCAGCAACTGCTGCGCGGTTTCTATCAGAGCCTCGGGTTTTACGGCGACTGGCAGGATTATTTCTCGGCTGACAACTGCGACATCAATCAGGTGCTGCTGCAGCGTAAGGGAATACCCGTCAGCCTCGGTATCCTGATCATCCAGTTGGGACGCAAGATTGGTCTCGATGTGGAGGGGATCTGTTTCCCGGGTCACTTCCTGGTGAGCTTTGCTGGTGGCGAAGGGGAGGTCTATGTCGACCCCTTTACCGGCGACGAGTTGAGCCTAGCCCGTATTGAACTGCTGCTGCGCGGTGCGCTCGGCGATCTGGCCACCCTGACCCCGGACTACCTGCAGCCCTCTGGCCAGTGGGAGATCATCGAACGGCTGCTCAACGTCAGCAAGGGGGCCTTGCTGCGGGAAGATCGCATGCCCGAGGCTCTGCGCTGCAGCGAGTTACTTCTACGGATGAAGCCCGGCGATCCCCTGGAGACGCGGGATCGCGGCTTTATCTACGAGCAGCTCGATTGCCCGCGCCAGGCTGCCGACGATTTCGAATACTTTATTGAGCAATGCCCGGACGATCCGGTAGCCGATGTGCTGAAAGTGCAACTGGCTGCGCTGGATCTTAGCCCCAAGCCTCTTCATTAAGGACGCTTGAAACTGACACAGAAGAATACCAAGGCTGCTGTGTCCGGTCGCAATGGACTAACTTGGCTTCAGGCCCTTTCATTAAGGGGCTCTTGGAGTTGAAACAGAAGAATATCAAGGCCGCTGCGCCCGGCTGCAACGGACTAACTTGGCTTCAGGCCCTTTCATTAAGGATGTCTTGGATTCGAAACAGAAGAATATCAAGGCCGCTGCGTCCGGTCGCAACGGATTAACTTGGCTTCAGGCCCCTTCACTAAGGAAGTCTTAGATGGAACAGAAGAATATCAAGATCAACCAGATCGATGTTGCCAATGACAAACCGTTCGTGCTGTTTGGCGGCATGAACGTGCTGGAATCCCGCGATATGGCGATGGCGGTATGCGAGAAGTATGTGGAAGTGACCAGCAAGCTGGGCATCCCGTTTGTCTTCAAGGCGAGCTGGGATAAGGCCAACCGCTCCTCCATCCACTCCTACCGTGGCCCGGGTCTGGAAGAGGGGATGAAGATTTTTCAGGAGCTGAAAGCGACCTTCGGCATGCCGGTTATTTCCGATCTGCACGAACCCCATCAGGCCAAACCGGTTGCCGAGGTGGTGGACGTTATCCAGCTGCCCGCTTTCCTGGCACGCCAGACCGATCTGGTGGAGGCGATGGCCCGCACCGGCAACGTCATCAACATCAAGAAGCCGCAGTTCCTGAGCCCAAGCCAGATGAAGAACATCACCGACAAGTTCGAGGAGTGCGGCAATGATCAGCTGATCCTCTGCGAGCGTGGCGCCAACTTTGGCTACGACAACCTGGTGGTGGACATGTTGGGTCTGGGCGTGATGAAGAAGAGTACCGGCGGCTATCCGGTGATCTTCGACGTGACCCATTCCCTGCAGTGCCGCGACCCGCTGGGTGCCGCCTCCGGTGGCCGTCGCGAGCAGGTGACCGAGCTGGCCCGCGCCGGTATGGCAGTCGGTCTAGCCGGTCTCTTTATCGAATCACACCCGGATCCGAAAATTGCCCGTTGTGATGGTCCGAGTGCTCTGCCGCTGGAGAAGCTGGAAGGCTTCCTCAAACAGATGAAGGCCATTGATGACCTGATCAAGGGTTTTGAGCCCCTCGATACCTCTGCCTGATGGGGCAAGCACTTATTACAAGGCCTCGCAATGCGAGGCCTTGTTTTTTGTGCTTACCCAGTGAAAAGCTCGTATAAAAAAACGGCCTACCGGCCGTTTTTTTTGTGCTGATACTCGCTATATCAGCGGTTCACTGCAGGACGCTGATTACAGGCTCTGGGTGAAAGTACGGGTAACCACGTCACGCTGCTGTTCCGGGGTCAGGGCGTTGAAACGCACTGCGTAGCCAGATACGCGGATGGTCAGCTGCGGGTACTTCTCCGGATTCTCGATAGCATCTTCCAGAGTTTCGCGACGCAGCACGTTGACGTTCAGGTGCTGACCACCTTCAACAGCCGGTTCGGCCTGAACAGGCAGCTCGCGGTATTCGAACTGGCCCAGGTCAGAGAGTGCTACCTCCTGATCGGCAGCAAAGGCATCGCCTTTGACACAGATGCAGCGAGCCTGTTGCTTCTCTTCGTCCAGCAGCCAGAAAGAGTTCAGCAGGGCGGTGTTGGCAGCCTGGGTGATTTGAATGCCTTTGATCATGGTATGACTCCTCAATGGGAACGCGAATCCAACTGTAAGGAAATTACCCTGATGTATTTAAGCTACCGTTAATTGCGGTGACTTAAAGGGCCCTTGCCTTACACCTTTGCTTTGATGGGGTCATATATACCATGTTGGTAATAATACCAAAATTGATTCAGATCAATAAAAATCGATAAACCGCCATTTAAATGGGATTAAATTATTGAGTTGAATCAAAAATAGGTCATTTTTCTGATTTTGTAAGATATCCAGATTATGCATCTTTTATCTTTTTAATCTAGTAATTTAACTACATCTTTTTCAGCTTTTCTGCGGTGGATTGAGGAGTTGGCTACACTCAGCAGAAAGCAAGGAGAGTGTCGGGTGAATATCAGGTGGCGAATGTGGGGATGGTTGGCCCTGTTCTGTTGCTGGGCAATCACAGCTGTGGTCCGGGCCGAAACAGTACGCATAGCGGTGGGCGAATGGCCGCCCTATATCAGTGAGTCGCTGCCCAATCAGGGGTTTCTCTGTCAGGTGGTACGTGAGGCCTTTGCCGAGCAGGGGGTCGATGTCAGCTTTCATTTCTACCCCTGGTCTGAGGCATACAGCCTGACTCTTGAAGGGCGTTATATGATTACCATGCCCTGGTTTCGCTCTCGCGAGCGCGAGCAGCACTTCTATCTCTCTGCATCGCTGGGCAAATTTACGACCCGTCTGCTTGCACTTAATGGTTCGCCATTGGTCAGTTTGGGTGAGCTGAAAAACGAGCCTGTCGGGGTTACCCGTGGCTATTTTTATGGTGAAGGGTTTGCTGCAAGGCAATCCGAGCTGGCGCTTGAGTGGTCCGACTCCGATGAGGAGAGCATGGAGAAACTACTTACCGGACGTATTCGTTATCTGGTTATGGATGAGCAGGTGGCCCAGGTTCTGTTTCAGCAGGCACTCTCTCGTCATCCCCAATCGCTGTCACTGACCGGCGCCGCCGACCCCATCTGGTCGCAACCGGGATACTTGCTGATTCGCAAGGCCGATCCCGATGCGCGCCGCTTGATGTTGCTGTTTAACGCAGGCTTGCACAAACTGGAGCGCTCCGGCCGGCTCGCCAAGCTCTGGAAAGTGTGAGCTACGGTTGCGTCTTGCGGGCTGCCCCCCTATCCTGAGCCCTTCGCCGTATCAAGTGAGGAGGCCGGGGTGCTGACCTGGAGTGATGTGATTGGCTCTGAGAAAGAGCAGGACTATTTCAAGAGTACGCTGGCGACCGTCAGGACCGAGCGGGAAGTAGGCAAGGTGATTTATCCTCCTGCTGCCGATGTATTCAACGCCTTCAAATTGACCGAACTGGATCAGGTCAAGGTGGTGATCCTGGGACAGGATCCCTATCACGGCCCCAATCAGGCACATGGCCTCTGCTTCTCTGTCCTGCCCGGGGTGCGTACGCCCCCATCACTGGTCAACATCTATAAAGAGATGCAGCGCGACCTGCCAGGTTTCGTCACACCCAGTCACGGTTTTCTGGAGTCCTGGGCCAGGCAGGGGGTTTTGTTGCTCAACACAGTGCTGACGGTGCAGGCCGGTCAAGCACACTCTCACGCCCATCTTGGGTGGGAAACCTTCACCGATCGGGTCATTGAGCAGATCAACGCCAGCTGTAACGGGGTGGTATTCCTTCTGTGGGGCTCCCATGCCCAGAAAAAGGGACGTTTTATCGACCGCCAACGCCACCATGTGTTGACGGCGCCCCACCCCAGCCCCCTTTCTGCTCATCGTGGTTTTATCGGCTGCGGCCACTTTTCCGAGACCAACCGCCTGCTGGAATTGCAGGGTAAAAGCCCGATCGAATGGCAATCTGTCTGCCAACCACTTGATTGAGTGCAAAGTTCGGGCGACAAATGACCGTATACTCAGGAAAGTAACACTTTATTTCAGCGCCAAGGAGTGCCCATGTTATCGAGTCTGCACAAGGATCACCTCAATATCGCCCGACTGCTGGATCTGCTGAAGCAGAAGCTGGCCGCCATTCGTGCCGAGCAACCTATCAGCTATTTTCTGGTGCGCGATGTCATCGATTATCTGCGGGAGGTTTCTGACAAGTATCACCACCCTAAGGAAGATCTTGTCTATGACTACTACCTGAAATACCGGGTGGTGGAGGGGGATGTCGCGAACCGCTTGCATGAGGAGCATCTCAAGTTGCTGGAGGCGGGGACCGAGCTCAAGGAGATGGTGGAGATGATCCTGATGGATGCGGTGATCCCGCTCGATCAGTTCACCGCCAAGCTGGAGCGCTTCGTGGAGCTGCAAGAGGCACACATGAACTACGAAGAAGGAGTGATCTTCCCCCATCTGCGTGACTCCCTGACCGAGGATGACTGGCGTCATCTGGAGCAAAACTGGCAGAACCGAGCTATCGGTGATCCTCTGTTTGGTGCCGAGATCAGCCAGCACTTCCAGGCGCTTGCCAAGCGCCTCTCCCTGCCTTTTGCTGCCAGCTGACGCACGCGGCTTTCGGTCATCAGTCATCTGACTGTGCAGGTGTTACCCGGCCAATGTGCCGGGTTACTTATTGTTACTCACGCCACATGATTTTGTTGTGCCATTTGTCGGGCACAGTGAGCTGCCAGCGGGCCAGCTCGCTCTTGCTGAAGACATATTCGCCGCGCAGGGCCGCTCGCGGGGAGATAGTACGGGGCAGGGTGCCCGCCAGTATGGTGTTGATAAGGGACGCTGCCTGCAACCCCTGATCGTGGCCG
This sequence comes from Aeromonas sp. 604282, assembly GCF_049170575.1. NCBI lineage: Bacteria > Pseudomonadati > Pseudomonadota > Gammaproteobacteria > Aeromonadales > Aeromonadaceae > Aeromonas > Aeromonas sp. 604282. The sequence goes on from NZ_JAAKMV010000003.1 coordinate 16,102, forward strand.
TCCAGTACCAGACCGCCGATGGCCATCCCCTTGCCGACGGCAAACTCCCAGAAACAGAAGAGAGGAACCGGTGTGTTGGCGCTGGTCCACTCCAGCACCGTCTGTTCGCTCACATGCTTGCCATTATCGTCGACCAGCGTGTGGTAGAGGCCGAGGAAGATTGCCTGATAGCCATTCTTCTTGGCGTTGAGCACCGCCTCCTGCCAGAGGCTGTAATCCCCCATCAGCTGGCTGTTGACCCGGGTCTGGCCGACTCGCAATTCGGTCTGGGTCTTGAATTCATCCTCGATAGCTGTGAGGGCCACATTGCTGGAATCAAACAGTACCAGCGCCTTGTCGAGCCCCCCCATCATCTGGCTTATTTCGCTGATGTTGCGCTTGAGCAGGGGGCGTTCCAGCACCCCGGTGATCTTGGGGTGGCCGACAAAGCCCTTGAGGCGGGGGTTTTCGTTCATGCCAAGAAAGACCACCGGGGTACCCAGCGAGGCGATCTCGTTGGCCAGATAGTTGATGGCATTGTCATCCCCCAGCACCACCAGATCCGGTTTGCTCTTGAGATAAAAAGCGATGGCCCGCTGAGCGATATCGTCGAACTCCTCACGCGGATGGCGCTTGGTATCCATATAGAAGTGAGAGATCTTGTTATCCCCCTGCAACCCCTTTTGCAAACCTTCGTTGTAGCTCTGGTCCCAAAGGTATTCGGGATGGTAGCTGCTGATCACCAGAATGTTGGCGGCCCAGAGCGGCAGGGAGAAGGTGGAGAGCAGTAGTAACAGCAGGGAGGTGCGCATGGGTTGTCCCTTGTCGAGGGGGAGAGAGTTCTTGTTCAGTATGGGCGGTTTTGGTTGACGCTGTCATCTCGAAACCGATGCGGCGGGAGGCGATTTTTTCGGGTGGGTGGATCGGACGCCAGCCCGTATCACGCTTGGAGATGGATTTTATTGGGTCTTGTTTGGGTTGGTCGTGAACTGTCCCGCTCGCTGAAAAACCTGTTCTGGATCAAGAAATGAGGCTGCGCTTTGGTGCCTAATAGACACCACATATAGGGACGCATTCGTTTTTAATCCCTATATGTTGTGTTATTAAGCTGTGTATAAGCTGTTCCCCTCCTATCTTCAGCCCAGGCTTGTCAAGCCTCGGCTGAATTTATTTGCGTCCAGGACGAGATGCCGGGAGGGGGGCCCAACAAGGGTGAGCCAGAGGCAAATGCCTGGCCTTTTAACGGGGAAAATCCATGAAACCGGTTGTGATCAAACGTGACGGATGTCGCGCACCATTCAATGCCCAGCTGATTAGCGATGCGGTCAGCCGTGCGGCGGAGGCGGTCAATCAGGCCAATCCGGCACTGGCACAGCGTATCTCAAGCGCAGTGAGTCAGGAGCTGGATGGGCGTGGTGAAGTTGATATTCACGAGATCCAGCGTCTGGTTGAAAACCACTTGATGGCCTCCGATGACAAGGCCATCGCCCGTGCCTACATCGAATACCGTCACGATCGGGATCAGGCTCGCGAGGCCCGCGGCCGTCTGGCACAGGAGATCCGTGGTCTGGTCGAGCAGACCAACGCTGCCCTGCTCAACGAGAATGCCAATAAAGACTCCAAGGTGATCCCGACCCAGCGCGACCTGCTGGCAGGTATCGTCGCCAAGCACTATGCCACCAGCCATATGCTGCCCCGTGATGTGGTTCAGGCCCATGAGAGCGGTGATCTGCACTTCCACGATCTCGACTATTCGCCCTTCTTCCCGATGTTCAACTGCATGTTGATCGATCTGAAAGGGATGCTGACCCACGGCTTCAAGATGGGCAATGCGGAGATCGATACCCCGAAATCCATCAGCACCGCCACGGCCGTGACCGCCCAGATCATCGCTCAGGTGGCGAGCCACATCTATGGCGGCACCACCATCAACCGCATCGACGAAGTGCTGGCCCCCTATGTGACCATCAGCTGGCAGAAACACCGTGAAGTGGCCGAAGAGTGGGGCATTGCCGATGTGGAAGCCTATGCCATGGCCCGCACCGAGAAAGAGTGTTACGACGCCTTCCAGTCGCTGGAGTACGAAGTCAACACCCTGCACACTGCCAACGGTCAGACGCCGTTCGTCACCTTCGGCTTTGGCCTGGGGGACAGCTGGGAGTCGCGGATGATCCAGCGCGCCATCCTCAGCAATCGTATCGCCGGCCTTGGCAAGAACAAGAAGACCGCGGTGTTCCCGAAACTGGTGTTCGCCATCAAGGATGGCCTCAACCACAAGCAGGGCGATCCCAACTACGACATCAAGCAGCTGGCGCTGGAGTGTGCCTCCAAGCGGATGTACCCGGATATTCTCAACTACGACCAGGTGGTGAAGGTGACTGGCTCCTTCAAGACTCCCATGGGTTGCCGCTCCTTCCTCGGTGCCTACGAGGAGAATGGCGAGCTCGTCCACGAAGGTCGCAACAACCTGGGGGTGGTGAGCCTCAACCTGCCGCGCATTGCCCTGAAATCCCGTGATGAAGCGGAGTTCTGGGATCGTCTGGATGCTTCCCTGCGGGTCGCCAAGAAGGCGCTGATGTACCGCATCACCCGTCTGGATGGCGTCAAGGCGCGGGTTGCTCCGATCCTCTATATGGAAGGTGCCTGCGGCGTGCGGCTGAAGGCGGACGACAACGTCAGCGAGATCTTCAAGAACGGTCGCGCCTCCATTTCCCTTGGCTACATCGGCGTTCACGAGACCATCAACGCCCTGTTTGGTGACAAGGTGCACCTGTTTGACAGCGCCGAGCTGCAACAGAAGGCCATCGCCATCATTGCCCGTCTCAGGGCGGCCATCGATGAGTGGAAAGAGGAGACTGGCTACGGCTTCAGCCTCTACTCCACCCCGAGCGAGAACCTCTGCACTCGTTTCTGCCGTATCGACGCCAAGGAGTTTGGCGTGGTATCCGGCGTGACCGACAAGGGTTACTACACCAACAGCTTCCACCTCGATGTGGAGAAGCAGGTCAACCCGTACGACAAGCTGGACTTCGAGGCGCCCTATCCGCCCATCGCCAGCGGTGGCTTCATCTGCTACGGCGAGTACCCCAACATCCAGCACAATCTGGAAGCGCTGGAGAACGTCTGGGACTACAGCTATGACAAGGTGCCCTACTACGGTACCAACACCCCCATTGACGAGTGCTATGACTGCGGCTTCACCGGCGAGTTCGAGTGCACCTCCAAGGGCTTTACCTGCCCACGCTGCGGTAACCACGACCCCGCCAAGGTGTCGGTGACCCGCCGTGTCTGCGGCTACCTCGGCAGCCCGGATGCGCGCCCCTTCAATGCGGGCAAGCAGGAAGAGGTGAAGCGCCGCGTCAAACATATGTAAGCGCACGGGCAATGAAGAGCTGGCCCCTGACTCAAGGGGCCATTTTCATTGGAGGGCGGCAGCTATGCCGCTGTCCCGTGAACGAGGCAGGAAACAAGCGATGCACTACCACCAATACTACCCGGTCGATGTGATCAACGGCCCCGGCACCCGTGCCACCCTGTTTGTCTCCGGTTGCGAGCATCAGTGCCCGGGTTGCTACAACCAGAGCACCTGGCGGCTCGATGGCGGCAAGCCGTTCGATGAGGCGATGAGCGATCGCATCATTGCGGATCTCAACGACAGCCGCATCAAACGGCGTGGTCTGTCGCTCTCCGGCGGCGATCCGCTCCACCCGGCCAACGTGTCCCACGTGCTGGCGCTGGTGAAACGGGTACGCACCGAGTGTCCGGGCAAGGACATCTGGTGCTGGACCGGCTATCTGCTCGGCGAGCTGTCAGATGCCCAGCGCGAGCTGGTTGCCTTGCTGGATGTGCTGGTGGATGGCAAGTTTGAAAAGGAGTTGGCAGACCCGGGCCTGCTCTGGCGTGGTAGCAGCAATCAGCAGATCCACGACCTCAACGCCTGGCGTGATGCGGGTGAGCTAATTCCCTGTCTGGTTTGCAGTTGAAGTCCGGGATGTTTATGGTTAGCCCATTCCTGTCCCGACGACATTATTGAAGAGGAGATCCGGGATGAACAATCTGCTCAAGATCTTGCTGGCCATTTTTCTGCCCCCTGTGTGCGCTTTTATCCAGGTGGGTTTTAGCCTGCACTTTTTAATCAACATTGTGCTGACCCTGCTGGGCGGTCTGCCGGGCATGGTCCATGCACTCTGGTTGGTGGTGAGCGACAAGCGCGGCTGATACCTGGCGCTGGCTAATGAGCTCATTGACGATAAAAGGGCCTACCTCTCGGGGTTGGCCCTTTTGTTCATGTTCATACGAATACTTTTTCGTTAGGATGGGCACTGCCCAAGGGGAAGCGAGTCGATCTCCCGCAGTCCGGTAACAAGTACCGGCAAAGAACAAGGAGCGTTACATGAAGTGGAAAGTCGCAGTATGGTCCGGTCTGGCAGTGATGCTGTTGATGGGGTGCTCATCCCGTCAGGAGGTGGCACGCGAGCGTGCCCCGGTCGTTATTCCCCTCGAACAGCTTTCAAGCTACTGGATCCAGCAGAGCCAATGGTCATGGTTTGACAATGATGAGCCCACCCTGCCGACCAAACCGGTCAAGGGATATGTGGAAGTTCGCTATCAAATCGATGCCAGCGGCACGCCGGTCAAGCCGGAAGTGGTGGCGGCCGATCCTCCTGGCGAGCTGGAGCAGAGCGCGCTGGCGACCCTCTCGCGGATCCGCTACAGCCCGGCAGAGGGCAACCCGGATGCCATCCCGGTCGAGGTAACCAACCGCTTCGAGATCGAGATCAACTGATCCCCCACCGCTCTGATGCCAGAGAAAGAGAGACCCCGGCCAGGCCGGGGTCACGTTTATTGCTGTTTGCAGTTGTCGTAGGCAGTCTGCCACTCGCCATCCTGATCCCGCAGCTCGACAAAGCCCTCATTCCCCTTGTTCCACCAGACGGCTTCGTGTTCGTCCGTATAGCGGGCGCCGGAGGCTGAAATGGCCTGGGGCAGGGTGTAATCCTTGCCGTCCGGCAGTGACAGTTTGATAAAGTTGAGGCTATCGTCGGAGAGGGAGAAGTAGCGCACCTGCACCCTCTTGCCCTGCTCGCATTGGTAACTGACCGGTTCGCCACCGGTGACGGAGAGAGTATTGCCCTGATTGCAGCCAGCGAGCAGGCCGAGAGTCAGTGCACCAGCGGCCATCATATATGCCTTATTCATGATTACAGCTCCATTGGTGTCATACGGGGGTGAGCCTAACAGGTTACCCCCATTGTGCAATCATGAAGGCCATTCGGTGCGTCGCTGGCTGTCAGGCATACCGGACGAGTATGAGGGGATGTCACTAACAACAAGGTTGCGCCAATCAGTGCAGGCCAAGCCTGGTTTCAAACTGGCGGATCTGCGTCTCATAGGTGCCATTGTTCTTGATCTTCTGCAATCCCTGCTCGAACTGTTTGGCCAGCGCTTCCCCTTGCGGTGTGTTGCGGGAGAAAGCGAGCCAGAAGCCATCAGTAGAGAGCTTGCCAACCTTGACCACCTTGCCGGTCAGCTGTTTCTGCTGGATCTTGAGGTAGCCCGGCATGCCGTTCATCAGGATGTAGTCGACCCGGCCGCGTACCAGCATCTCGAGGATCTGGGCATCGGATTTGGCCTGAAAGCGGGTGATCCTGGGGTTCTCCATAAAATCGGTGGGATAGGTGTAACCGAGGGTGATGCCTACCCGTTTACCCTCCAGCGAGGTGAGCTTGAGATCCCGTTGCGGTTCGCTGGCGAGGGCGAAGATAGCGAGATCCTCCTCGAACATGGGGGTATCGTGCCAATGGTACTGGTAGCGGTTCTCTTCGGTGATGGTAGCGTTGAAGCACCCCGCAAGTTTGCCGCTTTTCGCATCGTGCATACAGCGGGCAAAGGGGAGGGTACGAAAGACAATCTCGATCCCTTCGGCAGCGAACACCGCCTTGACCAGCTCTGGCGCCAGCCCGTGAGGCTGGCCATCCTCCTTGTCGCGCTCGCAATAAGGGGCCCAGTCATCTTCGGCACCAATGACAAGCGGGGTAGCCCCGAGCGGGTTGGTGGCCAGCAGCACCAGACACACCAGCCATTTTTTAAACAACGAAACCATAGGTGCACCTCATCGACAGCAGCCTTACAAGCATAGCCATACTTCTGTGCTGACTTGTGGTGACGGGAGGATGACAAGGGTGCAAAAAAAACGCCCCGGCAGGCGACGGGGCGAAAGAGAGCTCATCCATGGGCTGACAACAGTGTTTACAACAGGAGATCAATAACCGAAGCGGGTCGCCTCGAAGCGGTTGAGCAACCGGTGGACGAGGTAGCAGGCCAGCAGGGTGACCACGATGGCAAACAGGATGCTGCTCACCCGGTAGAGGGCGCTGAACACCAGATCGTTGCCCGGGGTGAGGTACTGGCCAAACAGGATGCCGAGGGTAGTGAGGGCGCCAAAGCCGACCCCGGAGCCGCCTGCCTCCTTGACGTGGGCATGGCTGAACAGCATGGCGCCGAGCCACAGCAGTGGAGCGACCAGCAGCAGTTGCCCTGACCAGTCATAGAGCAGCAGCTGGCCGAGCAGGCCGAAGGTGACCCCCAGCAAGGTACCCATCGCCCGTTTGCGTGCATAACTCAGCGCACCGTTCCAGTGCATGGGGAACAGCACCAGCAGGGTCGTGGCCTGGGCAGACATGGAGTCGCGCAGGTCAAACACCTGAAAGACCAGAAATGACAGGGTGGCCACAGTGGCCCCCAGCAGGGCTTCATGGCGCATCCGGTGCGGTGCCTTGGGGGCCGAGGCGGGCTTGGGTCTGGCCTCCACATCCGGGATCAGCATGGTCATCAGGTAGGCGATCAGCACCGACAGCAGGCTCGCCCAGATATTGTTGAGGATCAGGTCGTTGAGGTCGGTCTGCGGATAGCTGGCAAAGTGCAGCATGATGCTGAGGCTCAGCACCCCGTTGGCCCCGAACAGAAACAGGCTGCCCCGCGACATGGCTGCGAAACGGTAGAGAAACAGCAGAAAGGCGATGGGAGTCATCAGCGCCGGATGGCTGCCAAACAGCCCCCCCAGCAGCCCGACCTCCACCCCACAGACCACCACCGCCGCGATCAGCTGGCGCGCGGCATGGCCATTCATTACAGGCACCATCCCCAGCAGCAGCACCGGCGTGACCGTATAGAAGACCCCGTAATTCCAGCCAAACAGTTTGCAGAGCAGAAAGCCCGTGGTGCAGCCAAAGGCGATGCGCAGGCACTGGCGCAGCTCGTTGCCGGTGAGGGGCCGATACCAGAGGTGAGTGGCAGCACCACCGACGAGGTGGGCTGGGGCAGTATTGGCCGACGGGTGAGTGGCGTGGTTAGTAGACATAATGGAGCAGGCTGAGCAGGTGGATCTGGCCCCGTGCCAGCATGGCGGTCAGGGCATTGTCCGGCAGCAGTTGCACCGTGGCCCGCGCCCCGGCTGGCAGATGGTCGGGGAGCTGGTCCAGCTCGAGGTGCAGCCGCATCCGCTGGGCATCCCGCACCCAGCGATCCGACTCCACCGGCGCCGCCAGTCGACCATTGGCATCAAACTGACCGGCACTCACCCCGGCATCCAGACTGCTCACCCGGGCAGGATAGAGTTGACCCGGCTCGCCATCGAAGGCGACCAGTGCGCGGGTTTGCTCGCCGACATGGCGCAGGCTTTTCTCCCGAAAATCGGCAATGACGTCCACCTGTTCCGACACCAGCGCCAGCAGCGGGCTGCCCGCGCTGGCGATACTGCCCGGCTTGAGCTGCAGGTTGGTGATGGTGCCATCCTGATCCGCGTGGACCTGGCTGTAAGAGAGGGCCAGTTGCGCTTGCGCCAGCTTGTTGCGGGCCTGGCGCAGCAACAGATTGTCCTCACCGGTCACGCCACGACTGGCCTTGAGCTGGGCCAGTTTGGCCTGACTGGCGCGCAGGTTGGCCTGAGCGCTGCGCAGGGCGCTGTCAGCCTCATCTTTTTGTTGCAGCGAAACCATATGACGTTGGTACAGCGCATCGATCCGCTCAGCCTCGCGCCACTTCTGGCTGGCCAGGGTCTCCTTGGCGTTGATCTCGGCAACGGCGGCTGTCAGCGCAGCATCCAGTTCACTGTTCTGCTGCTCTGCCTGTGCCAGCGCAAGGCGGGCTTGCTCCACTGCCAGTTCAAAAGGGGCCGGATCCAGCCTGAACAGCAGATCTCCTTTCTTGACCTGCTGGTTGTTGTGAACGGCGACCTCGATCACCTTGCCGCTCACCTGGGGGGCCAGCTTGGTGACCACCCGGGTCGCCATTGCCTGAGGGGTGAGGGGCATCAGCAGGTCGGCTATCAGAAAATAGGCAAACAGGGTGGCAAAGCCCGCCATGGACCATTTGATCCAGCGGGTAAATTGTTGATCAGGGGTCATCTTATTCTCTCTCTGTGTCGGTCTCGGGAGGGCTTGTATCGCCTCCGGCTTGTCGGTCGTGGTGTTGTTCAATCTTGCTGAGGGCGTTGGCCGAGATCCGCTGCACCGTGGCTTCAAACAGCTGCAGGGTCTGCTCGTCGATGCCCCCCAGCAGCTCGCGGCGGATATTCATGATGCGGTCGGCGATCTGATCGAGCAGGGTCTGGCCAGCCGAGGTCACGCAGACGATGCGGGCCCGCTTGTCCTGACTGCAGCAGTGACGCTCAATCAGTCCCTGCTCTTCCAGCTGGCCCAGGGTGCGCATCAGGGATGGGAGCTCTATTTCGAGGGCTTCGGCCAGGGTCTTCTGGCTGACATGGTTCCCCATGCGGGAGAGTTTCCACAGCGCGGTCCAGCGGGGATGGGTGAGGCCAAGGGGAGCCAGCTCCAGATCGGCGGCAGTACGCCATAGCCGGTGCATCCGCGCTATCTGCTCGGCGAGCGACAGCTCGCGCAACCTTTCCAGATCCGTCATCTTCTCATCCTCAATGTACTTAGCCTGCTAAGTATCATACTTGTTTAGCAGGCTAAGTAAATAGTGTGATGCTGATCATGTTTCTGGTCGGATCTTTCGTTGGTGAGGGCGAGCAGCATTCGAGCCCCTGATATTATTCTCGGGGCTGATCCACTCGAGGCTCTCTTGCCGATTCGGATATTGCACCGTGAATGGAGGATATCCGGCAGTTATTTTCATGAAATTTTCAGCTTCAGCGAGCAGCTCTTTTTTTATCCGCTAATATTGATGGGGTTATAAAACAAGGGGGAAACGGGTTGTGGATGGATATGACAGTGGATGTGTGTATCTGGCAATTGAAGCGCTGTTGAGTGATGGGGAATATGGTGCAGAGTCACACCATGGCGTGAATCGGGAAGGCGCTATCAGAAGTACCGATATCAGTCATGATTTTGACCCCGCCAATATTCCATTGCTGTTGGCAGAATAGACCTGACCGTGTGTGATCCTTGTGAGTTCAAGCCAGTGCTCTGGTATTCGCTGGCTTGACTCATCACTATTTCAATCTCCCCTTTTTGCATCTTTCTTCTCACCATTTTTCATCGTGGGTGCTTCCTGCACGCCGACTCAAACCCTGATGTGGCATGCCGTAGCACTCGCGTCATGGCGATGACACTGCCCGCTGATTATCACTCACAGGATCTGTGGCGATAAATGGTCGCAGAGCTTGTCATCTGGCTCTGTTATTTCCCCTAAGGGGAAGAGATCATCGCATCGTTATTACTGCTGATCACCAAAATATCCGCCATTGGGCTCGCTCGTTTTATCACCCTATTTCCTGACTTGGTCGGGTATCGTATGTCTGGTGTTCTATTGTGCAGCGCACGTTGGAGGCACCATGATGTTTAAGTTTTTAATGTTTTTATATGGCTTTGCAGTCTGGCTAACCGACAGGAGTGAGGGGGATCAATAAAGTAGTGGCCACAATCACACGCAGAGTACATAACAATGAAAAACCTCTCACCCCTACAAACCACACAAGAAAAGGCCGCCTTTATGGGCGGCCAACAAATTGCCGGTATGCCGCTCTTTATATTTCTCGGGTTGGCAACCTGTGTTCTCTTTTCCGGCTGGAACGGCTCGTTGCCGCTGGGCATGGTCGGTGCGCTGGCACTGATGTTTGTGCTGGGCACCCTGCTGACCGAGCTGGGTGAGCGGATCATGCCGATCCGTGAATATCTGGGGGGCGGCACCATCCTCGCCATCTTCGGCGGCGCCGCCCTGTTCGAATATCAGCTGCTGCCGGTGCAGGCAGGGCAGGTCATCACCAACTTCATGAAGGAGGGGGGCTTTCTCAACTTCTTTATCGCCAGTCTGGTGACTGGCTCCGTGTTTGGCATGAGCGGCGCTTTGCTGAAAAATGCCGCCATGCGCTATCTGCCGGTCATTCTTGGCGGCGTGGCGTTGGCACTGCTGAGCGTTGGTCTGGTCGGCTCCCTGATGGGGTATGGCTTCAAGAATGCGGTGCTGCTGATCGGCCTGCCCATCATGGGGGGTGGCATGGGCGCCGGTGCGGTGCCCTTGGTGGAGATCCTCTCCGGCCCGATGCAGATGTCCAGTGCGGACCTCTTGTCGCGCATGGTACCGGCGGTGGTGATCGCTAATACCCTGGCCATTCTGGTGGGCTCCCTGCTGGCACGGCTCGGTCGCCGCTACCCCTCTCTGACTGGCAACGGCAAGCTGATGGTCAAGGAAAGTAGCCAGAGCATTGCTGATGAGCAGGCCGAAGCGCCGACCCTGCAGAGTCTGGGCATGGGCCTTTTCATCAGCTCCAGCATGTTTGTGCTGGGCTCCCTGCTTGGCAACTTTATCCCCATGCACCCCTTCGCCCTGATGATTTTGGCGGTCGCCTTTATCAAGGTGAGCGGCCTGCTGCCGCGTCGTTATGAGCAGGCGGCAGCCGACTGGTATCAGTTTGTGGTGAGCAACCTCACCCCCTCCCTGCTGGTGGGGATCGGCGTCGCCTACACCAGTATTCCCGAGCTGATCAGCGCCTTCTCCATCAGCTACTTCGTGCTGGTCATGGTCACCGTGATCGGTGGCGCCCTTGGCGCGGCGCTGGTTGGCAAGCTGATCGGCTTCTATCCCATCGAGGCGGCCATCACCGGTGGGCTCTGCATGGCCAACATGGGCGGCACCGGCGATGTAGCCGTGCTCTCGGCGGCCCAGCGGATGAAGCTGATGCCCTTTGCCCAGATCTCCTCTCGCCTTGGCGGCGCCGTGATGCTGATCTTGGCCACCGCCCTTATCTCCCTGCTCGCCTGATACCGGATTGAGGAACAAACAAGATGAACGACATCATGATGGGCACCAGCCTGCCCTATGCAGAACGCAAGCGTCAGGGCGTGCGGGGGCGCATGCCCCACAAGGAGGAGTCCCTCTCCCAGCAGCGGCGGCGGATCTACCGGTTGGTCAGCGCCATGCAGAGTCCGTTTGACCAGCATCTGCTGCTGCGCCAGCTGCAGGAGGACAACCCGGTGCTGTTCTACGATCTGGTGCGCCACCACCTGCCGGAGCTGCTGCCGATCATCTACACCCCGGTGGTGGGGGAGGCATGCCAGCGCCACAGCGATCTCTATCTGCGCAGCCACGGGCTTTATCTCTCCTGGCACGACCGGGACGATCTCGACGATATTCTCGAGTCGGTGGAGCAGGAGGTGGATGTGATCGTCATCTCCGACGGCGAGCGGGTGCTGGGGCTTGGCGATCTCGGTATCGGCGGTATGGGGATCTGTATCGGCAAGCTGGCTCTCTACTCCGCCGCGGGTGGCATCAACCCGGCACGGACCCTGCCGCTCTGCGTCGATGTGGGCACCAACAATCCCGAGCTGCTGGAGGATGACTCCTACCTCGGCTGGCAATCCCCGCGCATTGACGGCGAGAGTTATTACCACTTCATGGACAAGGTGGTTGCCGCCATTCGCAAGCGCTGGCCGCAGGTGGTGCTGCAGTTTGAAGATTTTGCCGGCAAGCACGCCGCCAACCTGCTGAGCCGCTATCGGGACGAGCTCTGTATGTTCAACGACGATATTCAGGGAACGGCGGCTGTGGCCTCCGCCTGCGTGCTGGCCGGGTTGCAGCAGGCAGGTACTGTTCTGTGCGATGCGCCGGTGCTGATCGTCGGGGCAGGCTCTGCCGGTTGCGGCATTGCCGCCATGCTGGCCCAGCTGGCGGGGAGCCACGACGGCGTCTGGCTGTTTGATCAGGATGGGGTGGTTTGCTGCGATCGCCCCAACCTGACTCGCGCCCAACAGCCGTTTGCCCGCGCCGTGGAGGAGGGTAACGGCTCGCTGCTGGAGACCATCCGCCAGGTGCGACCGGCGGTCTTTATTGGCGTGAGTGGTCAGGGTGGCCTCTTTACTGGCGAGGTGTTGCAGGCGATGGGGGAGGTGTGCGATCAGCCGGTGATCCTGCCACTCTCCAACCCGACCCGCAGCGCCGAGGCTACGCCCGAGCTGGTGTGGGCCGCCACAGGTGGCCGCGCCCTGCTGGCCACCGGCAGCCCTTTTGCGCCGGTGACGTTGGCGGGGGAGCGGCGGGTTGTATCCCAGTGCAACAACGTCTATGTCTTTCCGGGGATTGGTCTCGGAGCCTGCGCCGTCAAGGCGCGCCGCATCAGCGATGGCATGTTGCTGGCCGCGGTGCGGGCAGTCGGCTCCTATCCGCTGGTGGCGGGTCGTTTGCTGCCCCCGATTGAACAGGTGGGAGAGGTGGCCCGCGCCGTCGCCAGAGCGGTGGCGCTCTGCGCACGCGAGGAAGGATTGGCCGATTTTGTTGGCGATCCGGCACCTTTGATTGACCAGACCTGGTGGCATCCGCACTATTGGGCTGCGTCCTGACGTTTTAAGGTATGTGCATGAAGCTTCGCCACCAGTTGGTCACCCTCTCTCTTGGGCTCTCCCTGCTGCTGATCCTCATTCTGGGCAGCCTGCTGGCCCTCTTTATCCGTCATCTGCTGGAAAGCAATCTGCAGGATAAGGGGAGCGATCTGGCACGGGTCATGGCGGCCGATACCCGGGTGGTCGAGGCCCTGCGTCAGGGGAGTGATCCGACTCTGCGCGACTATGTGGAGGCGGTCTGCAACCGCACCGATGCCACCTATATGGTGGTGACCGATGAGCATGGTCGCCGCCTCAGCCACCCCAACCCCGAGCTGGTGGGGCAGAAGTTCCGTGGCGAGGATATCTGGCCCGCGCTGCAGGAGCGGCGCAGCTACTGCTCCAAGGAGCGGGGCACCATGGGGCCGGCGATCCGCTGCTTCTCCCCGGTGGTGGGCGGTGACGGGCGCGTCATGGGAGCCGTGGTGGTGGGCTACCTGATGCAGCAGGTAGAGGGCATCTACATGGAGCGGGTGGCCCTGCTCATCTGCGCCATAGTAGCGGTGCTGGGATGCGGCCTGCTGCTGGCGCTCTGGGTGCAGTATCTGCTGCGCAAGACCCTGCTCGATCTGGAGCCGGAGGCGATCGTGCGCCGCTTCACCCTGCAGGATCTGGTGCTGGAGCACATCACCGAAGGGGTGATTGCCCTCGATAGCAGCGGCAACATCAACATGATCAACAGTACTGCCAGCTATCAACTGCGGCTGCCGGCCACCGGGCGCCACGCCCTGCAGGGGCAGTCGCTGGTGGCGCTGGTGCCGCCCCTTGCCCCCTGTCTGGAGCAGGAGGGGGGCGAGGTGAGCTTTACCATTCAGGGGGAGTCCTTCGTCGGTCGCTGGCAGGCGGTGCAGGGCAAGGCGCCGGGGCGGCTGCTGATCTTCAGCCGTCCGGAGGTGGCCGCCAGTCTGGGGGTGCAGGTGACCCACCTGCGCCAGTATGCCGAGATGCTGCGGATGCAGAGCCACGAGTTCGCCAACAAGCTGAGCAGCCTCTCCGGCCTGTTGCAGCTGGGCCATGTGGATCAGGCGGTGGAGCTGATCCAGCAGGAGAACGAAGCGTGCCAGACCATGCTGCAGGAGCTGCTGCGGCTGATCGACAACAAGCCGGTTGCGGGGCTTATTCTCGGCAAGTTCAGCCGGGCTCGCGAGCTGGGGGTGACCCTGGAGCTAGATCCCGATTCGGCGCTGGCGGAGTATCCGGCCTCGGTCTCGGCCGATCTCATCACCCTCATTGGCAACCTGCTGGATAACGGCCTGCAGGCGGCCTGGCGCAACCGCCAGCAGCGGCCGCCGCGGGTGCTGCTCTCTCTGTGCGATGTGGGGCGGCGGTTGGTGATCGAGGTGGAGGATAGCGGCGAGGGGGTCGACGAGGAGTTGGCCGATCATCTGTTCGATTACGGGGTGAGTCGTCAGAGCGGCGATCACGGGGTGGGTCTGTTCCTGGTCAAGGAGACCGTGGGTCGGCACGAGGGTGTGATAGAATGGCGGCGAACCGCCGAGCAGACCACCCTGTTTGGTATCTACTTGAATAAAAACCAATTAATGTGAGCCATGGACCCAATAATCACGCTTGTTATTGAAGATGACGATCGGATCGGTGCCATCTTGTCAGAACTGGTGGCGGCGACACCCGGTTTCTCCCTGCTGGGGCGGGCCGGCACCCTGGCCCAGGCCGATACCATGATGGCCGGTGTGGTGCCCCAACTGCTGCTGGTGGATGTCTCCCTGCCCGATGGCTCCGGCCTTGAGTGGGTGAGCCGCCTGCGCAGCCACAACCGCGAAGCCTATGTCATCATGGTGACCGCCTCGCGGGATGTGGAGACCATCCAGCAGGCCCTCAATCTGGGGGTTCATGACTACGTCATCAAACCATTGCGGCTGTTTCGCATCCAGCAGAGTCTGGACGAGATCCTGCAACTGCACAGCCGCCTCTGCGAGCGGGGTCGGCTGGAGCAGGAAGATCTCGACAAGCTGCTGGGCAAGGGAGGGCGCTCCCAGATCAAGGAGATGCGCGTCACTCCCAAGGGGATCGACAGCATCACCCTGCGTCAGGTGCTGGATCTGCTGGCGGGTGAGCCGGAGAGTGTCTTCTCCACCGACACGGTGGCGCTGCGACTCTCCCTCAGCCGCACCACGGCGCGCCGCTATCTGGAATATCTGGAGTCGGAAGACCGGGTAGATGTGGATCTCAATTACGGCCAGCGCGGGCGGCCTGAGCGTCGCTACCGCTGGCGCCGGGCGGGGTGAAGTTGGTTCACAGTCGTTCAAACAGGATAGAAATGAACAAG
The DNA here is from genome assembly GCF_049170575.1 of Aeromonas sp. 604282. Taxonomy (NCBI): domain Bacteria; kingdom Pseudomonadati; phylum Pseudomonadota; class Gammaproteobacteria; order Aeromonadales; family Aeromonadaceae; genus Aeromonas; species Aeromonas sp. 604282. The sequence continues at coordinate 31,204 of NZ_JAAKMV010000003.1, forward strand.
GGAGCCAGCGGCTCCCTCGTTGTTTTTGGCATGTTGCCCATCAGGCCGTGTTGCGCTCCGGCAGTGGGACACGCTTTTTCAGCTGGGAGATCATCACCCCGCCCAGAATAAGCCCGCCACCCAGCAGGTGATAGCCGTGGATCGGTTCACCCAGGCCGACGACGGCGATCAGCGCCGTACAGAGCGGCATCAGGTTCATAAAGACCGAGGTGCGCTCGGCGCCCATGCAGGCGAGGCCGCGCATCCAGCAGTAAGCCGCCAGCAGGGAGGAGGCAAGCCCGGCGAAGAGCACCAGCCCCCATCCTTCGGCTGGCACCGCCATCGAGTCTGCGCTGAGAGCGAGCGGCACCAGCAGCAGTACCGCCAGCAGGATCTGCATGTAGAGGTTGAGCCAGGGGCCAAACGGCAGGTGCCAGCGGCGGATCAATAGGCCGTAAAGGGCGTAGCTGGCGGAGCCCAGCAACATCATGCCATCCCCCGGGTTGATGCCGTTGTGGAGCAGGGCCAGTGGTTCGCCCTTGCCAAGCAGCCAGAGCACCCCGAACAGGGAGAGGCTCATGCCGAGCAGTGCCTGTTTGCCGGGACGCTGGCCGAAGAAGAGCGCCCCTTGCAGCAGGGTGAGCAGCGGAATCAGGGAGCCGATCACCCCCATATTGGTGGCCGAGGTGCTGTGAGCAGCGTAGTAGGCCAGACACTGGTAGAGCACCATACCGAGGGCCGCCAGCACCAGCAGCTTGCCGAGCCAGGGTCGAACCTCACTGCGTCGCCGCCAGAGGGTGGGCAGACAGAAGGGGGTCAGCGCCAGGGCGGCAATCACCCAGCGATAGAAGGAGATAGCCGCGGGGTCGAGCACGCTGGCGGCCGCCTTGGACACCACGGTATTGGTAGCCCAGATCAGCACCGCCATCAGCGGAAAGAGAAGAGGGGAAAAGATTCGCATCAGAGGCTCCTTATTAACAGGGGGCCAAGTCTACCCTTGTCTTTATATTATCAAGTAGCGTAAAACAGACAGATGACCCAGCAGAAAAGACAACTCTTTCTGATGCACCTTATTCCGGCCCACACGGGCTGCGTCTGCCCGCAACTGATGGCTGCTTTTGACCTGTGCCGGAGACCGAGCCAACAGGGCGTTGCATCACGCCTGCTCCTCTCTCTCACTGACAAGGGGCGCTGATGGCCACTCACCACTTTCAGCCGGTAGATGTCGTTCTGCCCGCTCCCAATCCGCTCTATTTCAGTTACCAGCAGATGCTGGCCGACAGCGCGACCGTGCTGCACTCCCACCCCTGGGGCCAGCTCAACATGATCAGCCTGGGGATCATGGAGATAGAGCTGGGGGATCAGCGACTGGTGGCCCCTGCCGACTACCTGATCTGGGTACCTGCGGATCTCGACCACACCTCCTACAACGAGCAGACCCTCGACTACACCTCCATCTACGTCAGCCACGAGCTGGCGGCCAAGCTGCCGCTAGAGCCCCGATTGCTGCTGCTCACCCCGCTGATCCGCGCCCTGCTGAGCGACTTTTGCGAACGGCGGGTAAGCCATATGGCGGATGAGTGGGATCAGCGTCAGGCCGAGTTGCTGGTGGAGCGACTGGCGCGCACCCGCTGTCAGGAGAGCTACCTGCCGATGAGTCAGGACAAGCTGCTGGCTCCCATGCTGGCGGCGTTACACAGCGATCCTGCCGATCCCCGTACTCTGGCCCAGTGGGCCGGACAACTGCACACCACAGAGCGCACCCTGGCGCGGCGCTGCCTGCGGGAGCTGGGGATGAGCTTCGGTCAGTGGCGGGCGCGGCTGCGGCTGCTCAAGGCACTGGCCTGGCTTAAGGGCGACATGCCCATTCAGGAGATCAGCTGGCGGCTCGGTTACGGCTCCACCTCGGCCTTTATCGCCATGTTCAACCGGGAGCTGGGCTGCCCCCCCCAGCGTTATCGCCTACAGTCAGGCCGATAACAGATTGCCGGACATGTCATCTGGTGAAGCAAAACAAGAAGGGCGCCCGCAGGCGCCCTTTCTGATGACGTCTGCTTGCGCTAGAAGAAGCCGAGCGGGTTGATGTCGTGGCTCACCAGCAGGTTCTTGGTGTTCTGGTAGTGGTCCAGCATCATCTTGTGAGTCTCGCGGCCGATCCCCGACTTTTTGTAACCGCCAAAGGCGGCGTGTGCCGGGTAGGCGTGGTAGCAGTTGACCCAGACCCGGCCAGCCTGAATGCCACGCCCCATGCGCCAGGCCAGATTACTGTCGCGGGTCCACAGGCCTGCTCCCAACCCGTACTGGGTGTCGTTGGCAATGGCCAGAGCATCCGCCTCGTCCTTGAAGGTGGTGACCCCGAGCGCTGGCCCGAAGATCTCCTCCTGGAATACCCGCATCTTGTTCTGACCGGAGAAGATGGTGGGCTGGATGTAGAATCCCCCCTCCAGTCCGCTCACCTTGGCCGGGCCGCCGCCGATCAGCATCTTGGCCCCTTCGCCGCGGCCGATCTCCATGTAGCCCAGGATCTTGTCGAACTGCTCGCGAGACGCCTGCGCCCCCACCTGAGTGGCGGTATCGAGGGGGTTGCCCTGAACGATGGTGCGGGCACGGGCCAGCACCCTGTCCATGAAGTCGTCATAGATGCTGGCCTGCACCAGCGCGCGGGAGGGACAGGTACACACTTCCCCCTGGTTGAAGAAGGTCATTAGCATCCCTTCCACCGCCTTGTCGATGTAGCTGCTCTCGTGCTGCATCACGTCGGCGAAGTAGATATTGGGGGACTTGCCGCCCAGCTCCACGGTGGAGGGGATCAGCTTGTCGGCTGCGCAGCGAAGGATATGGGCGCCCACTTCGGTCGAACCGGTAAAGGCCAGTTTCTGGATCCGGCTGCTGGTGGCGAGCGCCTGACCTGCCTCGGCGCCGAAGCCGTTGACCACGTTGACTACGCCGGCAGGCAGGATGTCCTTGATGAGATCCATCATCAGCATGATGGTGACCGGGGTCTGCTCGGCGGGCTTGAGCACGCTGCAGCAACCGGCCGCCAGCACCGGGGCCAGCTTCCAGGCGGCCATCAGCAGCGGGAAGTTCCACGGGATGATCTGTCCGACCACGCCGATGGGCTCCTTGAAGTGGTAGCTGACGGTGTTCTGATCCAGCTCGGCGGCCGAGCCCTCCTGAGCGCGAATGCAGCCAGCGAAGTAGCGGAAGTGATCCACCACCAGCGGCAGGTCGGCGGCCAGGGTCTCGCGCACCGCCTTGCCGTTCTCCCAGGTTTCGGCGATGGCGAGCACCTCGATGTTCTGTTCGATGCGATCGGCGATGCGCAGCAGCAGGTTGCTGCGCTCGGTGACGCTGGTCTTGCTCCAGCTGGCGAACGCCTTGTGGGCGGCGTCCAGCGCCAGCTCGATGTCGGCGGCGTCGGAGCGAGCGACCTCGCAGAATACTTTGCCATCCACCGGCGAGATGTTTTCAAAGTAGCGGCCGGCGCGCGGTGCCACCCACTCACCACCGATGAAGTTGTCGTAACGGGACTTGAAGCTGACCAGGGCACCTGCCTGACCGGGAGCGGTATAAATCATCTCATCATCCTTTATGTGTGTGATCCTGACCGGACTGGCTGACAGACCGGTTGCCAGCTGATATCGCAAGGGGCGTGCCAAAGGGTCTGACCAGCAGATAGAAGGTTACAAAAACGTTATCAAATGGGGTGTGGCAGCGTATCTTGGTTAACCAATGACCACGGCTATTGCGATAAAACTGTACCGTTTCTGGACAGTGGCCGAGACAGTCGTGCTGTTTGTGAACAGGAGGCGTGATGAGTGAGTCACTTCAACCCGGTCCCGGTCCGATCCAGCGTTCCTGGCAGCGTTGCCTGCATCAGGGGCTGAGCCGCCAGCAGAGCGCCGATCTGGACTTGCTGCCCCAGGGGGAGCTGTCGGCCCGTCAGGATCAGCACAGGGCTCTGATTGCATGCTTCCAGCGCTTCGTGCTGCCGCTGTTTGCTCAGTTGCTGGCGGGTCGCCCCTGTCGCCTGTTGTTGTGTGACGGTGAGGGGGCCATTCTGGCCGCCAGTGGTGATGAGGGGTTCGCCCGCCATGCCGAGCGTATCTTTTTGCGCAGTGGTGCCCGCTGGGGTGAGGCGAGCAAGGGCACCAACGCCATCGGTACCGCGCTGGCCGAGCAGAGTGAAGTACAGGTGCTCGGCAATCAGCACTTCTTCGCCCAGCACAGCTTCCTCAGTTGCAGCGCTTGCCCGTTGCTCGGGCCGGATGGGCAATTGCTCGGGGTGCTCGATATCTCCACCGATGCGGCTCACCACGATGGCGACATGCTGGGCACGGTGCGGCTGCTGGCCATGACCCTCGAAAACGCACTGTTGGCGCGTCAGCCGGGCTGGCTGGTGGATCTCGATCCCCAGAGCCTCTGGTCCGCTCGCCTGTTGCTGGGAGAGGAGGGGGAACTGCTCGGCGCCAACCGGGCAGGCCGACTCTGGCTTGGCCAGCACCCTTTCGATGGCAGGCAACTGCTGCGCGAGGGGCGTGGCTTGCGGCTGGTACCAGAAGCGGACGTGACACCTTCCTGCACCGCGCTGCCGGGTCACTCAAGCCCGGTGCCACATCCGCAGCAGGTGCCGCTCAAGATGCTGGAGCGCGGCATTTCGCTGCTTATCGAGGGGGAGACCGGCAGCGGCAAGGAACATCTGGTGCGCGAACTGCACGGGCAGTCGAGCCGGCGGGCGCAACCGCTGGTGTGCGTCAACTGCGGCGCCCTGCCGGCGGAGCTGGTGGAGGCCGAGCTGTTTGGCTACGTGGGCGGGGCCTTCAGCGGTGCCCGCAGCCAGGGTAGTCAGGGGTATCTGCGCGCCGCCCACGGCGGCATCCTGATGCTGGACGAGATCGGTGAGCTGCCGCTGCTGGCACAGACCCGCTTGCTGCGGGTGTTGCAGGAGCGCGCCGTCACCCCAGTCGGCAGCCACAGACCTGAGGCGGTGGATTTCTGGCTGGTCAGTGCCAGCCACCGGGATCTGGCGGCCATGGTGCAGAGTGGCGCATTTCGCGAAGACCTCTATTACCGGATCTGCGGCTGGCGCCAGCAGCTGATGCCGCTGCGCCGTTGGCCTGCCGCTGAGCGTCTGGGGCTGATCCGGCGGCTGCTGGCGGAGATGGACCCGACCCTGCGTCTGACCCGCGATGCGGAGCAACAGCTGCTGGCCCATCCGCTGCCCGGCAACGTGCGCCAGCTCAAGCAGGCACTGGAAGTGGCCTGTGTGCTGGCAGAGGGGTTGGGTTGGATAGAACCCGCCCACCTGCATCTGCCCAGTGTGGCCACAGAGCCCGGCGCCTTGCCGATGGGGGAGGCGACCAGCTTGCGTGAACAAACCCGGCGGCAGGTACAGCAAACGCTGGCGGCATGCGGCGGCAATGTGAGCGAGGCCGCGCGCCAGCTGGGGATCAGCCGTACCACCCTCTACCGGACGCTGCGCGAAGCCCCTTGAGTGCTCGCTCCCCCTCATCGGTCGTTTTCAAGACGCACATGACGGCTGGAGCCCTGCCCGTCCAGCCGCTATGATGCGCCCTTGCCGGGGGCATTTCGCCCGTTGACTCATCCGTTGAGGATTTTCTGCTATGTCACAACACATAGGGGCGCTGACCCTGCTGGTGGCTGATTACGATCAGGCCATTTGCTTTTTTACCGAGGGACTTGGCTTTGCGCTCCTGGAAGATACCCGGCTTGATGAACCGGGCAAACCTGGCAAGCGCTGGGTGCGGGTTGCCCCCAAAGGGGCCCCGGGTTCTGCACTGCTGCTGGCACAAGCGGCCAATGCGCAGCAGCAGGCCGCCATCGGCCAGCAGGGTGGTGGCCGGGTATTTCTGTTCCTCGAGACCACTGATTTCTGGGGGGATTACCAGCGCATGCAGGCGTACGGTGTTCATTTTTGTGAACAGCCCCGCGACGAGCCGTATGGCACTGTGGTGGTATTTGAGGATATCAGTGGCAACCGCTGGGACTTGTTGCAACGCACTGCTGCCAACTGAATCTGAAAACGTTTATCATCCCGCCTGTCATAAAGTCATAAAAGTGTCACAGAAAATTCTAATAATTGGCGCACCCATCTTCACAGAGGAGAGAGAAGGGAATGGCTAAGCGAATTCTGGTGGTCGAGGACGAAGCACCGATCCGCGAAATGCTCTGCTTCGTGCTGGAGCAGAAGGGATATGAGACGATTGAAGCGGAAGATTACGCCGATGGACTGGCAAAGGTGCGCGAACCCTACCCCGAACTCATCGTGCTCGACTGGATGATGCCGGGCGGCAGTGGCATCCAGTTTATCAAGCAGCTCAAGCAGGATGAGGTGACCCGCCAGATCCCGGTGGTGATGCTCACCGCCCGCGGTGAAGAGGAGGACAAGGTGCGTGGTCTGGAGGCCGGTGCCGACGACTATATCACCAAGCCGTTCTCGCCCAAGGAGCTTACCGCTCGCCTCCATGCAGTGATGCGCCGCGTGTCGCCCACCTCGGTGGACGAGGTGATCGAGGTGCAGGGGCTGAAACTCGATCCTGTCTCCCACCGGGTCAGTGCCGAAGAGAAGGCGCTCGACATGGGGCCGACCGAGTTCAAGCTGCTTCACTTCTTCATGACTCACCCCGAGCGGGTCTACAGCCGTGAACAGCTGCTCAATAATGTCTGGGGTACCAATGTGTACGTCGAGGACAGAACCGTGGATGTGCATATTCGTCGCCTGCGCAAGGCGATTGAAGAGACAGGGCACGACAGATTGATCCAGACGGTGCGTGGAGCCGGATACCGCTTCTCAACCCGTCTCTAGAGGCTGTTATGTTGCAACCCTACGCCTGGCGGCGACAGTTGTGGCGAGTGGCATTTTTTTATGCGCCTTTCGCATTGGTTGGCTGGCTGATTGATCACCTTTCGCTCACTCTGCTGGTCGCTGCGTTGCTCCATCTTGGCTGGCATTACCGTTTCCAGAAGCGGCTGTCGGACTGGCTGTGGCACGATCGCAGTCTGGTTCCTCCCAACGGAAAAGGCAGTTGGGAGCACATCTTCAATGGCATTTACAAGTTGCAGCAGCGCCATCGCGCCCGGCGTCGCGAGTTGGCGGGCCTGATCCGCCGTTTTCGGGAAGGGGCCGAGGCATTGCCTGACGCGGCCGTAGTATTGCGCGATGATGGCAGCATCCTCTGGTGCAACCGGCTGGCGGAGCAACTGCTCGGTTTTCGCTGGCCGGAAGATGCCGGCCAGCATATCGGCAACCTGATCCGCAACCCGGCTTTTACCGCTTATCTGGCGAAACAGGCTTTTGACGAGCCATTGGAGATGCACTCTCCGGTCAATGAGGAGAAGTTTCTCGAGTTTCGCATCATGCCCTACGCCTCCGATCAGGCGATGCTGGTGGTGCGCGATGTCACCCGCTTGCGCAGTCTGGAAAAGACCCGCAAACACTTTGTCTCCAACGTCTCCCATGAGCTGCGCACCCCGCTTACTGTGCTCAAGGGCTATCTGGAAATGACCGAGGAGCCGCCGCCGCCCGCCATGTGGGCCAAGGCGCATCGGGTGATGATGGAGCAGACCATCCGGATGGACAACCTGGTCAATCAGCTGCTCACCCTGTCGCGCATCGAGGCGGCTCCGAGCGTGGATCTTTCCCATCTGGTAGACATGCCCGCCATGTTGGGGCTGCTGGAGCAGGAGGCGCGGGCGCTCTCGGGGGAGCGGGCTCACCAGATCGAATTCATGGTGCAGCTCAACCTCCTGGTGCGTGGCGATCAGGAGCAGCTGCGCAGCGCCGTCTCCAATCTGGTCTACAACGCCATCCACTACACCCCTGCGGGGAGAAAAATCAGCGTGGAGTGGCGCAAGCAGGGGGCGATGGCGCTATTTGCGGTGCAGGATGAGGGGGAGGGGATCCCGCCCGAGCATCTGGCGCGGCTCACCGAGCGGTTCTATCGGGTCGACAAGGCCCGCTCGCGCCATACCGGCGGCTCAGGCTTGGGCCTTTCCATCGTCAAGCATGCCCTCAGTCATCACGACTGCCAGCTCGATATCGAGAGCCGGGTCGGCCTTGGCAGCCGCTTCAGCTTTCTCATCCCGAGCCGTATGGTGGTGATTAAATAGTCTTTTATGGCAATGAGTTAGCTGCAAAAAGAGGGCCTTTGAACGGGCCCTCTTTTCATTTGTTCAAATCTGTCGCCATGTCATTAAAGTGTCACATTAAATCCATAAATTTGTCACTGCCAGGTCAGATACTGGCGCCGTTTTAAGAACGGACCTTCTGTAACTTTGGAGAGATTGGATGAAACTCAACAAACTGGCTGGTGTAATCGGATTCACCGCAGCAACCCTGTTTTCTGTCAGCGCCCTGGCTGCCGGTGTGGATAAAGACCTGCCGGATTACACACCGACCAGCGGCATTTCGGGCAACCTGTCCTCTGTCGGCTCTGATACTCTGGCCAACATGATGACCCTGTGGGCCGAAGAATTTAAGCGCTTGTACCCCAACGTCAACGTGCAGATCCAGGCCGCCGGTTCTTCTACCGCCCCGACTGCCCTGACCGAAGGTGTTGCCCAGTTCGGTCCGATGAGCCGTGCCATGAAGGCCGGTGAAGAGGAAGCTTTCGAGAAGCGTTACGGCTACAAGCCGACTGCCATCCGCGTTGCAGTCGATGCCCTGGCGGTGTTCGTCAACAAGGACAACCCCATCAAGGGGCTGACCATGCCGCAGATCGACGCCATCTTCTCCAGCACCCTCAAGTGCGGCGAAGCCAAGGCTGCCACCAAGTGGTCTGATCTGGGTCTGGATGGCAACTGGTCCTCTAAGGATCTGCAACTGTTCGGTCGCAACTCCGTATCCGGTACCTACGGTTACTTCAAGGAGCACGCCCTGTGTAACGGCGACTTCAAGAGCGGCGTGAACGAGCAGCCGGGTTCTGCATCCGTGGTGCAGTCTGTCTCTGCCTCCCTGAATGGCATCGGCTACTCCGGTATCGGTTATGTCACCTCCGGCGTGCGTGCAGTACCGCTCTCCAAAGATGGCAAGACCTTCATCGAAGCGACCTCCGATAACGCCATCACCGGCAAGTATCCGCTGTCACGCTTCCTGTACGTTTACGTGAACAAGCATCCGAACAAGCCGCTCTCCCCGATGGAGCAAGAGTTCGTCAAGATGATGCTCTCCAAAGCAGGCCAGAACATCGTTGCCAAAGATGGCTACGTGCCGGTGCCGGCCAAAGTGGTACAGGCTGACCTGAAAAAGCTGGGTATCATGTAACTGCCCGCAGTCAGCATGCCCTGATAAAACGAGCCCCAAGCGGGCTCGTTTTGTTTTTGGCGGCTGTCAGTTTTGTTAATAGCGCAGGATGGATATTTTTCCGCCAGCCGGGGGCTGGCTCCCTTGCGCAGCAGGGCGGCATTTCCGAGAATAGGGCAACGTTATGGCAAAGGATCCCTTCATGATTGCGTCCCTCTCCAAGTTTGGCCTGGTAGCCCTCTGTAGTTCCCTGCTGGTCGCCTGCGCCCAGTCGCCGACCGGCCGCAGCCAGATGCTGCTCTACTCTCCCCAGCAGATGAACCAGCTGGGCGCCGACTCCTTCGAGCAGATGAAGAAGCAGGAGAAGGTGAGCAAGGATGCCAAACTCAACGCCTATGTCTCCTGTGTTGCCAAGGCGGTGACCGCTCAGGTGCCGGCCAGCTATGGCATCACCAACTGGGAAGTGGTGGTGTTTGACTCCAAACAGGTCAACGCCTTCGCCCTGCCCGGCGGCAAGATTGGTGTCTACAGCGGCCTGCTCAAGGTGGCCAAGAATCAGGATCAGCTGGCGACCGTCATCGGCCACGAGTTGACTCACGTGCTGGCCCAACACTCCAACGAACGACTCTCGCGCAGCCAGCTGGCGGGGATCGGTCTGGCGGCTGCGGACATTGCCATGGGCACCAGCGAGTATCGCGGCGCCACTATGGCCGCCCTTGGCCTCGGGGTCGAGGTGGGGGTGATGTTGCCCTATGGCCGAACTCAGGAGAGCGAAGCGGATCGGCTGGGGCTTGAGCTGATGGCGCGTGCCGGGTTCAATCCGGCCGAGGCGATCCCCCTGTGGCAAAACATGAGTGCCGCCGCCGGTGGCAACACGCCGCCGCAACTGCTCTCCACCCACCCGAGCAACGAGAACCGGATCGCCGAGTTGCAGGCGCAACAGGCGCAAGTGCTGCCGCTCTATGAGCAGGCCCGCGCCAACGGTCTGGTACCCCAATGCAAGGCATAAGCCTGCGCATGGCGCGCAGCGATGATGCCGCCGCCATGACGGTGATGCAGCGAGCCAGCTGGCTCGCTGCCTACGGCCAGGTGCTCGGTGCCGACCTGCTGGAGCAGCTGGACGTCACCGCCCATCTGCAGATTTGGCAGAGCCGTCTGGCCGAGCCTGGCCCAAGGCCCATGCTGCTTTGTCTCGACGAGGTGGTGATTGGCCTGCTCTACTGGCAACCACAACAGGAAGCGGGGCAGAGCCATGCCCTGATCCGCGCTTTTTACCTCCATCCCGACCATTGGCGACAAGGCTATGGCAAACGGTTGTGGCAGGCGGTGGCGATGCAGATGCGCCGCGCCGGTTGTCATAGCGTCAAATTGTGGCTGCTCGATGGCAACCACATCGGCGAGGGGTTCTACCTGCGCCGCGGCTTCGTCTTTGATGGTGAGGAGCGCACCCTGATAAGCCTCGGGCAGCCCTGCCTGCAGCGACAAATGAGCCGTTTGCTCTGATCTCTCTCCCGTTTTTTCGCCCTCGGTCACTTTATTTTTTTTGCGAATTAATACAATGTCCCCCTTGGAACAGAGTTGGATAAACACGGGCTGACAGGGAGTGCGGGCATGTATTACGGCTTTGATATCGGTGGCACCAAGATCGCCTTCGCGGTCTATGACGGAGCATTGAACCTCTGCCACGAGGAGCGAATGAGCACCCCGGGCAACGATTACGAGGGGCTGCAGCAGCTGATCCGCTCCCGGGTCGAGCAGGCGGATGCCCGCTTCGGCGCACGGGGCTCGGTCGGTATCGGTTTTCCCGGTGTCATCAACAGCCAGGATCACAGCATAGTGGCGGCTAATCTGCCCTCCATCAATGGTCGCCATCTGGGCGCCGATCTGGCCGAGCTGCTGGAGCGGCCGGTCAAGGTGGATAACGACGCCAACTGCTTCCTCTGGTCCGAAGTGCATCAAGGGGCAGCCGACGGCGCCGGCAGTGCGCTTGGTGTCACCATCGGCACCGGCATCGGCGGCGCCGTCTATCTGGCGGGCAAGCTTATTCAGGGGCGCAACTGGCTGGCTGGCGAGATTGGTCACTACCCCTTGCCCGCGACCATGCTGATGAAGTACCCCGAGTTGCCCCGTCCCCGTTGCGGCTGCGGCCGTCTGGTCTGTTTTGAAACCTATGCCTCCGGCACCGGTCTGGAGCGTCTCTATCATCATTTCCATGGTCAGCGCGCCACGGGTCACCAGATTGTGGGGCGCTTCGAGGCCCATGAACCCCATGCGGTCGAGACGGTCGACTGCTGGCTGGAGATCATGGCCGCTGGGCTTGCCACCGCCATTTCGGTGATTGATCCCGAGGTGGTGGTGTTGGGGGGCGGCCTGAGCGGCCTGCCCGCCCTCTATGAACAGCTGCCGCTACGTCTGCCCGGTCACTTGCTGCCCGGGGTCGCCCTGCCCGAGATCCGCCAGGCCCGCTTCGGCGGTGCCGGTGGTGTGCGCGGCGCAGCCTTGCTCAATCTATGAGATCAGATGTGGGGTCTGATCTCCCCGAAAAAGGAGTCCTCATGACCCGTCTTGAAATCTGTATCGACAACCTGGAATCCCTCTTCACCGCCCAGCAATCCGGGGCGGATCGCATCGAGCTCTGCTCTGCGCTGGGTCTGGGCGGCCTGACCCCCTCCTATGGCTTTATGCAGCTGGCAGCCCGCCACGCCACCGTGCCGGTTTACGCCATGATCCGCCCGCGCGCCGGGGATTTTTGCTTCAACGACGGCGAGTTCGAGATGATGCTGCAAGATATCGCGGCGGCCCGCTCTGCCGGTCTGCAAGGGGTAGTGGTCGGTTTGCTGGATGAGGAGGGGCGGGTGCCTGCCGCCAAACTCAAACAGTTGGTGGATGCTGCAGGACCGTTGGGGGTCACTTTCCATCGCGCCATCGACCTCTCCTCCGACTGGCGCCTCGATCTGGAGACCATAGTTGCGGCCGGGTGCGAGCGCATTCTGAGCTCGGGCCATGCGCCGACCGCGTTGGCTGGGTTGGAAACCCTGCAGGAGATGCAGCAGGCGCTGGCGGGGCGTGCCAGCCTGATGCCGGGCGCCGGGGTCAATGCCGACAACGTGCGCACCATCATCGAATTTACCGGAGTGAGCGAAGTGCATATGTCCGGTATGGGCTGGCGCGGCGGCATGGTGCCGCACGGAGTGAATATGGGCACTTCGGATGATGGTCGGGTCAATATCACCGATGGCGCCAAGGTGGCTGCGGTCAGAGCCTTGCTGGATCGCGGTTAAGCAGATCGCCGCCGTTGGGCGGCGTTCATCCGCATCTTGTGTGAAGTTCCTCCCACTGACGGGGAAATCAGGGGCGCCCCCGGCAGCACCCCGGCCAAAAGTCTGATATTATCCCGCCTCTTTACTACATGGATCTGGAGCAACATCTCAATGTCCCAATACGACTCTATCGAACAGAAGGCCAGCTATGGCATCGGCCGCAACATGGGTGATCAGCTGGCGCAGCAAGCCTTCGCCGGTCTGGATATCCCGGCCTTGCAACAAGGTCTGGCAGATGCCCTGAATGGTCTGGAGTTCGCGGTCAGCCGTGACGATATCAATGATGCCTTCCAGGTGATCACTGCGCGTATGCAAGAAGAGCAGGAAGCCGCCGCCAAGGCCGCCGCTGCAGACGGCGAAGCCTTCCTGGCTGACAACGCCAAGCGCGCTGAAGTGAAGGTGACCGACTCCGGTCTGCAGTACGAAGTGCTGGTAGAAGGCAACGGTGCCGTTCCGGTAGCCGGTCAGTCCGTGCGTGTGCACTACCACGGTACCTTCACCCACGGTGGCGTATTCGACAGCTCCGTCGCTCGCGGCCAGCCGGCTGAATTCCCGGTGACCGGCGTGATCGCTGGCTGGGTTGAAGCGCTGCAGCTGATGCCGGTTGGTTCCAAGTGGAAGCTCTACATCCCCCACGATCTGGCTTACGGTGCCCGTGGTGCAGGTTCCATCCCGCCCTACTCTGCACTGGTATTTGAAGTTGAGCTGCTGGACATCCTGTGATCCTGCTGGCTTGATGTAAACGGCGACCCTCGGGTCGCCGTTTGTTTTTGGATTATGTGATAGACAGCATTTGTCGCGACCAGCGGGCTGGAAAGGAGAAAAGGGCGGCTCTTTTGCGCTTTTTACTGGTTTTTTCAGAAACGGGAACAGGCATACTGCGACTCATTAGAGAGGATAAGGAGAACCCGATGAGCAAGAAGATGAAGAAAGTTGCGGGGCTGGCCCTGTTGCTGATGAGCATTCCGGCCAGTGCTGATGCCATGCGCTGCAAGAACGCCCTGATAACCGAGGGAGATACCACCGCCGAGATGCTGCTCAAGTGCGGTGAGCCGATGTTGCGTGAAGAGCTCAACCGCAACGAGGAGAACCAGTTTGGCAACATGGTACAGGTCAAATATGGTGAACGCTGGACCTACAACTTCGGCAAAAACGAGTTCATGCGCTTTGTGACGGTGCGCAACGGCATCATTACCGATATCGAGAACGGCCCGCGCGGCCAGTAGCCGGCGGGCAAAGCATGGATGCACAACAGACAGTAGGGCAAGACCCTTTGACTCACATGTCCGGCAAGGGGTCGTTGTGACCAAGTTGTCTGACCGCCAGATTGATCTGGCGAGCCAGTCTTAGCCGCTGGCGGCAGGTCAGGCCATGGAGGCTGATCCTGCCCGCGTTGAATTCAAATGTCCCCAGCGACTCGATGGCAAAATAGCCTCGATGAAAGCTCTTGATGTAGCGAGCGATCTGCCGTGGGGATAACTGCTTGAATACCTTCATCACACGGTCCCTGATTGCCTGGACAGGGCACACTATGGTGTCGGTCGATGACACTGATATGACGGTTTATAAAGATTTGCATGAATCCTTATTTTGCCAGTGAGTTCGGCAAATTGACGGCGTCATCGAAAAAGTTGTGCCATGACAAACCACCGCACCGATATACTGCGGGCTTGAATGGAACAAATAAAAGGGCCTGTGCGTGGAATGGGTTGATGTGGTGGACGGGAATAACCGGGTGATTGGCGTGGCCGAGCGAGCCAAGGTGCGGCGGGAGAATCTCTGCCATCGCGCCAGCTATATTCTGGTGCTCGACGACGCGGATCGGATCCTGGTGCAGCGACGCACCCTCAGCAAGGATTTCTGCCCCGGCATGCTGGATGCCTGCGCCGGTGGCGTGGTCACCACCGGTGAGGAGATGGAGCGCTCCGCCCGCCGCGAGTTGGCCGAAGAGCTGGGGATTATGGATGTTCCACTGCAGGGCTTTGGCAGCTTCTATGCCGAAGGGGAGGGCTACCGGGTCTGGGGCGGTCTCTTCAGCTGCCGTTATCAGGGGCCGCTGCAGTTGCAGGCCGAAGAGGTGAGCGCGGTGCACTGGATGAGCCTGGCCGAGATCGCGGAGCGTGCCAGCGAATTTACCCCCGACTCCCTGCTCGCCATCGCCACCTGGCAGGCGAGACGCTGACAAGCGCCGCACATTTTCTTCGCGAGAGAGAAGACGGGCAGCCTGATGGCTGCCCGTCTGCATTTGTGAATCTACTTGGCCTGCTACACCAGTTTTAGGCGCCGGTTGGAGCGACCGCACGGGCTTGGCGTCGTGAGCCAGTGCCCCTGCCAGTCGGTGACGAGGCGCAGCAATGGATACTCCAGGTCAAGCCTGGTCAGCACCAGCTGGCCGGTCTCGTCGCCGCTCACCGGCTCGCCGCTGGCGGGATCGATGATCTCGATGATGCAACTCTCGCTCACAATAAATCCCTCTCCTGGTCGGCTCTCGTAAGCCACCACCCCCACATCCTGCCACACCAGACAGTTGAGGGCTGCAATGCCGTGAATGGCGCGCAGCGGCGCGGTTTCGGGATGGGTGGCTTCACACAGCAGGGCGCGGCGCAGTGAGTCGGTCGGGATGTCGGCCGCTTCGGCCGCTTCCAGCAGATCGAGCAGGGTCATCAGCGGACCGACGTAGCCGGTGGGTTGATAGCGCAGCAGCGCCTCCAGTTGGCGCTGGGTATCGTGGGGCCCGCAAGGTACCACGGGGGCACCCAGCTGTCGGGCACCGTTATCGAAGATAAAGGCGGTGGGGCCGGCATGATAGTCGTGGCCATTGAGTATTACCTCACCCGGCTTGAAGCCGGCGGCAAACAGTGCTCGAGCGGCCCCCCACCAGTCTGCTCCCGCATACTCGGGGATGGCCAGCTGGCCCGGACAGGAGAAGACCCGCAACGCCTGACTGGCGGGGCGGCCCGTGAGACCGGCGAACGGAGGGTGAGCCTGCTGGGCGGCAAACAGCTCTTTGCTGTCGAGCAGTGGCAGGGTGGCCAGCTCTGCCAGATCCTCGAGGCGGCACTGGCGATAGACGCTGGAGTAACCGGCGCAATATTGACTGACATGGGTAAGCTGATGATTGAGCTGTTCCAGCTGCTGTTGTTCGCGCAAGGCGGGGGGGCGAATTTCCAGTCCATCGTAATAGTGCTGCATGAGGCCTCCTTGGTCGGCAGATCCTGCTCAAGGTTAGTTCAAATGATCCCGGCAAAGGGAGGCCTGTGTCACAGCTCGACGGTGGGGTAGACTGGGGCCTTCTCCCTCTACTTAAGGATGAGCACAATGATTGCGATGGGTCAGACTCTGCCTTCGGGCGAATTTACCTTTATCACCGCCGAGGGCAAGCAACTGCGGGATAGCCAGACGCTGTTCGCCGGTAAAAAAGTAGTGCTGTTTGCCGTGCCCGGTGCTTTTACTCCCACCTGCTCCAATGCCCATCTGCCCGGCTATGTGGTGCTGGCCGATCAGTTTATGGCCAAAGGGGTGGATGCCATCTGCTGTCTGTCGGTCAACGATGCTTTCGTGATGCGGGCCTGGCAGACTGCCCAGAACGCCGAGGCGATCACCATGCTGGCGGATGGTGACGGCAGCTGGACCCGTGCGCTGGGTCTTGCCAAGGATACCGGCGCCTTTGGCGGCATCCGTGCCCAGCGCTTTGCGTTGATCGCCAACGATGGCGTGGTCGAGCAGCTGTTTGTGGAGGCGCCTGGCAAGTTTGAGGTCTCCGATGCCGCGAGTCTGCTGGCTGTGCTGTGAAATGTTAATCACAGTTTGATTTTCCCTTGAAATGGGAGGCTGGCTCGTTACACTGGCGCCACTTTTGAATTGGGTCAGGAGCTTGTCCTGACTCTGTTGCTTACTGGCGATGGGATGGAGATGTTATGACCCTGGCTGTTGTTGCCCTGATTGCCGGACTGGCGCTGCTGGTCTGGAGTGCAGACAAGTTTGTCGACGGTGCCGCTGCCACCGCCCGTTATGCGGGAATGCCGCCGCTGCTGATCGGCATGGTGATCATCGGTTTTGGTACCTCGGCACCGGAGATGGTGGTCTCGGCGCTGGCGGCGTCACAAGGCAATCCCGGGTTGGCGCTTGGTAATGCCTATGGCTCCAACATCACCAATATCGCGCTGATCCTGGGTCTGACTGCACTGATCAGCCCTATCGCGGTGGCCTCTCAGGTAGTGCGCAAGGAGATCCCGATCCTGCTTGGTATTACCCTGCTCTCCGGCGCCCTGCTGATTGATGGTCATCTGGGCCGGATGGATGCGGTCATTCTGGGGGCCGTCTTCGTTGCCCTGATGGGTTGGTCCATCTGGGCTGGCATGAATGGCAAGGGAGATGCGCTGGATACCGAGACCGCCGAGGATATCGAGAGCGAGGGGATGTCCCTCAAGAGCGCCATCTTCTGGCTGGTGGTCGGGCTGGTGCTGCTGATCGGCGCTTCCCGCCTGCTGGTCTGGGGGGCGGTGACCATCGCTCAGGCACTCGGTATCAGTGATCTGGTGATTGGTCTCACCATAGTCGCGGTAGGCACCTCCCTGCCGGAGCTGGCCTCGTCGCTGATCGCCATTCGCAAGAACGAGCATGATCTGGCTCTTGGCAACGTGCTCGGCTCCAACCTGTTCAACACCCTGGCGGTGGTGGGGATTGCGGCGGGCATCCACCCGCTCGATGTGGCGCCGGAGGTGCTCACCCGTGACTGGAGCATCATGATGGGGCTGACCCTGCTGCTGCTGGTGATGTGTCTGGGCCGCAAGGGGCAGGGCCGTATCAACCGGTTGGAGGGGGGCGTGCTGCTCACCTGCTTCGTCGCCTACACCGGCTGGCTGCTGACCAGTCAGTTTATCTGATAGGGGTTGGTGAAATGAGAGAGGGGGAAGCGCAAGCTTCCCCCTCTTGTTTTTGCTCAGTGAACCTGTTGGCGAGCGAGCGGTGTGCTCAGGCTACTGCCACCAGCTTCTGGCCCTTCTGGCTGCTGTCCAGAATGAGGATGCTGGCCTTGGGGAAGAAGTTGAAGGTGGAGGCGGAGGCCCAGGTGTAGGCGCCCATCACCTTGCCAACCACCAGTTCGCCGATAGCCAGGTCCGGCAGCATGATGCCATCGCGGATCACATCCACGCTGTCGCAGGTCGGGCCGGAGAGCACCGAGTTGTGTTGCTCGCCACTGGCATAAGGCGTGCTCACCGGATAGGTGACGTGGTCATAGAGCTGGCCGTTGTAGCTGCCGTAGAGACCGTCATCCAGGTAGTACCAGATCTTGTCGCCGCGGTGGGCCTTGCCCATCACGCTGGATACCGAAGTCATGGCCGGCGCGCTGATAAAGCGGCCCGGTTCGGCAATCTTCTGCACGGTAGCGGGCAGCTTGGCCAGTGCTTCGCGGATCGGCGCGCAGAAACCGTCGATATCGAACTCGCCCCCTTCATAATCCACCGGGAAACCGCCACCGATATCCAGCACCCAGGGCTTGAGCCCGAGCGCCCAAGCCTGCTCCATGATCTCGCGGCAGGCGTCGATGGCCTGCACATGGCGACGAGCGTGGGGTACCTGGGAGCCGACGTGGAACGACAGCCCCATCACCTTGATCCCCTTGGCGTGGGCCAGTTGCAGCAGCGGCAGCGCCTGCTCCGGAGTGCAGCCGAACTTTTTGGAGAGATCGACCTTGGTCTCGGGGTTGGGGAAGCTGACCCGCAGCAGCAGTTTCACTTCGTCCTTGTAGGGAATGAACTTTTCCAGCTCCAGCGGGTTGTCATAGACAAACACAGTGCAGCCGAACTCCAGCGCGTAACGGATATCGCTGTCGCGCTTGATGGGATGGGTATGAATGCAACGTCCCGGGCGAACCCCCTGACTGCGCACCAGATCGACTTCGCCATTGGTGGCCAAGTCGAAACAGGCCCCCTCTTCCTTCAAGACAGAGACCACCGCCTCATGGGGCAGGGGTTTGAGTGCATAGTGCAATCGTACATCGGGCAGGGCTGCGGCCAGGGCCCGATACTGTTTGCGGACGGCTGCCTTGTCGAGCAGCAGCAGGGGGGAGCCGAATTGTTCAACCAGCTGACGGTAATCTTGTGCGACCACATCTTTTGCAACCAGGGTCTCGTTCATTCTCTTTTGGTCATCCTTAGGGGGCGTGATATGCCCAAGCCATATGCGATTGAACCGGCGACGGCCGGGTCAGGCGAGCGGTCCGGTGGGACCAACCGAACACAGTGCATAAATTGATGGCAAAGTGCTTGGTTATGCAGCGGATTATCGGCTTATTGATTCTGTGTGCAAGCATTTTGATTGGATATGTCGGCAAGATTTTCTTGGCGAAACGAGAGGGATCACTGTTCTCTATCCGCCATTTTTCCCGTTTGGGCCACATTTGATCCGTGAGAGCCTAACTTGTTGATAGTTAACTAACATTTAACATTCTTGCCGCGGTTTTGGCGGTCACTAAAAAAATATAAATGGGGACGGCCAAGTGCGAGACAGCTCACATTTTTTGGATTAACATGCCGACTTCCTAATCCAAACTAGTTCGGATGAAGGTAGCAGGAGAGCGATGGGCAACCATCCACCGAAGAAGTGAATCTTTCAGGTACCGGGCAACCGGTGTGGACTGCTACTGGACGATACTCTGGAGAGACCCGTTAAATCGGGCGCCGAAGGAGCAAGGCACCATGACTACCCGCAAGGGCAGGCTGGCGCCGGAAACTCTCAGGCAAAAGGACAGAGGGGATGGGATGGTTGTACCTGGGCTTGGCCCGCATCCGATCGCCTCTGGCCGATCGCGACACCTATGGGAAGATCATCCTTCTCCTCCTTAATTTCTGTTTCTTAAGGAGGATGCATGTCATCAATTCAATCGGCGTTAACCGCCATCGATAGCTTTATCTGGGGGCCGCCCCTGCTGATCCTGCTGGTCGGGACCGGTATCTATCTCACCCTGCGTCTGGGTCTGCTTCAGGTCGTGCGCTTGCCACTCGCGCTGCGGCTGGTCTTTGGCCGCGATCAGGGGCAGGGCAAGCAGGGGGATGTCTCCAGCTTCGGCGCCCTCTGTACCGCCCTCTCTGCCACCATCGGTACCGGTAACATCGTCGGGGTGGCTACCGCCATCAAGCTCGGTGGTCCCGGTGCCCTGTTCTGGATGTGGATGGCGGCGCTGTTCGGCATGGCCACCAAGTACGCCGAGTGTCTGCTGGCGGTCAAATATCGCGAGCAGGATGCCAACGGCCAGATGGCTGGCGGCCCCATGTACTATCTGGAGAAGGGGCTCGGTTCCAAGCCGCTCGCCAAGTTGTTTGCCCTGTTCGGCATCGGCGTAGCTTTCTTCGGGATCGGTACCTTCCCGCAGGTCAATGCCATCTCCGACGCCATGAGCCTCTCCTTCTCGGTGCCCCGTGAAGCGACCGCCGTGGTGCTGACCCTGATCGTGGCGCTGGTGACCCTGGGAGGGATCAAGTCCATCTCCAGCGTGTCGAGCAAGGTGGTGCCCTTCATGGCCATCTTCTACATCGTCGCCTGTCTGGGCGTGCTGGTGAATAACGCCAGCGCCTTGCCCGATGCCGTCATGCTGGTGATCGAGAGTGCCTTCACCGGCCATGCGGCGACCGGCGGCTTCGTCGGTGCCAGCATCATGCTGGCCATTCAGTCCGGGGTGGCGCGCGGGGTCTTCTCCAATGAGTCGGGGCTGGGGTCGGCCCCCATCGCGGCGGCGGCGGCCAAAACCGATTCGTGCGTGGAGCAGGGGCTGGTCTCCATGACAGGTACCTTCATCGACACCATCATCATCTGCACCATGACCGGCCTGACCCTGGTGGTGACCGGCGTGTGGAGCGGCGATGCAAGCGGCGCGGCCATGACCAGTCTGGCCTTTGCCCAGGGGCTCGATGCTCATGTCGGCCAGTATCTGGTGAGCATTGGCCTGCTGTTCTTCGCCTTTACCACCATCCTTGGCTGGAACTACTACGGCGAGCGCTGCACCGAGTATCTGTTCGGGGTTAAGGCAATCAAGCCCTATCGTCTGGTCTATCTGGCGCTGGTGGCGAGCGGTGCTTTCCTCCATCTGGACATGATTTGGCTGCTGGCCGATATCGTTAACGGCCTGATGGCGGTGCCCAACCTCATCGGCCTGATTGGCCTGCGCCATGTGGTGATCGCCGAGACCCGCGCCTATTTTAGCCGCGATCTGGATAGCGAAGCTGAACCGGAGCCGCAGACGGCTTGAGCGCCTCAGCTCGTTTCACGCTTCCCTTGAAAAGAACAAGTCACGACTTCGGTCGTGGCTTTTTTGTGCGCTGTGTCTAAGGATAGGTACTTTCCCTCTCCCTTCGGGATAAGGTCAGGATGAGGGGGATAGCCCCTCGCTCAGCAGGCTATCCAGACGTGCTCGCACTTTCTCTACCAGCGCCTGATCGCTACCGTGCCAGCCGATGCAGCTTGCCAGCGTGGTGGAGGTTCCCGTCATAAAACGCAGTTCCCCGCCCGCCAGCTCGTAGAAGCGGCTTGCCATCCTGGTTCCCTCATCCACATCACCCGCCACCAGCAGCATGGCTTGCGCCAGCACGGCGCCCTGGTGATCCTGCCCTGGCGCCAGCCAGCGCTGGGCGGTACCGGTGATCTTGCGTCCCCCGATCACCAGATTGTACTGACCATCGCAAAAGGATCCGGGCACGAAGTCATAGCTTCCCTCAAGGCCGTACTCCGCCAACAGGGTCAGCAGCGGCGCCCCCAGCAGCCGGTAGTAGTGGGCGAGATCTGTGGTGGTGCGGGGCAGCAGCAGGGATAGGTTGAGGATCCCCGCACCGTGGGGCACGGCGGTACCGCCACTGTCGCGCACATGTACCGGCCAGCCTTCAGCTGCAAGTTGCTGGCAGGCGGCTTCGTAACGGGGGAGGCGGGTATCCTTGCGAGTGACAATCAGGCATTGGGGCGCCTGCCAGAGGTGAGCGCGGGGCTGGCCGTCATGGGCACAGTCGCGCAGCCAGTGCTGCTCTTGCGCCAGTATCTGTGCGGGTGAAGCGGTATCGGGAAGGGGGGAGAGCAGGCGACAGGGCATGGCGGCATCCTCAAAAAAGGCTGCCCAGCACACTACCCGTGGCGACTGGCAAGGTAAAGCCCCGCAAGTGCGGGGCTGTTTGCTATCGGTAGGCGATCTCTTAGGAGTGGCGCGCTTCGCGCTTGGGCAGCAGCAGGTTGAGCACGATGGCGGTAATGCCACCGGTGGCGACGCCGTAGGAGAGTACGCTCTTGGCCAGCTCCGGCAGGTGTTGTAGCACTTCCGGCACCTGCGCGACTCCCAGCCCCATGGCCAGCGACACAGCCAGGATCATCAGGGCGCGGCGATCCAGCTCCTCGCGGGCAATGATGCGCACGCCAGCGGCGGCGATGGTGCCGAACATGACGATGGTAGCTCCGCCCAGCACGGGTTCCGGGATCTGCTGCACCAGACTGGCGACCGCCGGGAACAGGCCAAGCAGCGCCAGCATGGCGGCGATAAAGAGCCCGACGTGACGGCTGGCGACGCCGGTCAGCTGAATAACGCCGTTATTCTGGGCGAAGGTGGACATGGGGAAGGTGGAGAAAACCGCCGCCAGCATGGAGTTGGCACCATCGGCCAGCACGCCGCCTTTGATCCGCTCCATATAGACAGGCCCTTCCAGCGGCTCGCCGGAGATGTCCGAGGTGGCGGTCATGTCGCCGATCGCTTCGAGCGCCGTCACCACGAAGATGATGGCGAGCGGCACGAACAGCTGCCAGTCAAAGCCTAGGCCGTAGTGGAGCGGAATGGGCACCATCACCAGCGGACCGTCGAAGGTGGGGGCGCTCACTTTGCCCAGCAGCAGCGCCACGGCATAGCCCGCCAGCATGGCGATCATGATGGCGGAGAGGCGCAACCAGGGATTGCGACTGCGTTGCAGCAACACGATAAGGCCGAGCACCAGCAGGGAGAGGAAGAGGTTGGTGTGACTGGCGAAGCTGCCATCAGAGAGGGCTGCATAACCGCCGCCCATGCTGATCAGGCCCACTTTGATCAGGGTCAGACCGATCAGCAGCACCACTATGCCGGTCACCAGCGGGGTGATGATCCGTTTCACCAGATGGAGGAAGCGGCTCATCACCACGATAGTGAGTGCGGCAACCATCATGGTGCCGAACAATGTACCCAACAGATCCTCGGTGGGCATGGCCGCCTGTTTGAGGGCGAGACCGGAGGCGATGATGGGGCCGAGGAAGTTGAAGCTGGTGCCCTGTACCGAGAGCAGGCCGGAACCGATGGGGCCGAAGCGGCGGGTTTGAATGAAGGAGGCGATGCCGGACATGACCAGCGACATGGAGACGATATAACGGGTGTCGGCGGCAGGGAGGCCGAGGGCATTGGCAATAATCAGGGGCGGGGTAATGATGGCGACAAACATGGCGAGCATATGCTGCAGGGCGGCGAACAGCGTCTGGGGCAGAGGCGGGACATCCTCTATGCCATAGACCAGTTCGCTATGGGCTCGCCTGGGTGGATGTGCCTCTCGATTGGCGCGTGTGACAGCAGCCTGTTCCATAAGTACCTCGAATTGTGTGGGGAGGGGGAGAAAATTGGGCGCTATTGTAGTGATTGAAATGAGGCTGACCAGCGCTAATTATGCAAAAAAAGGTTTATTTTTTGATGGGTTGAAACGTTTGCGCGCTGCGATTATCATCTGTCGGTTTGTGTGACCGACCTCTCCTTTTTATTCTCCCCGCTAATGACATTTTTACCACTTTGTAGGTGTAGAATGAGCCCTCAGTATTCATCGTGGAGACTCTGGATGCTCAAGTTGTCAGAGTTCTGGAGTGCGAGGGTTCACTCCGAAGACTTTACTCGTACTCGCATGGGGTTTATGACAGTGCGTTTGCGCCTGCTGACCTGCTTGCTGATGCTCGGATTGCCCGCCTGGGCCGTGGTGGATTGGTTGACCTTGCCCGCCGTTCATTTCGAGCAGCTGTTTCAGGCCAGGATCTTCTGCACCCTGGCGCTCTCGCCACTTATTCCGCTCTCGTACCTCATCCACTTCAAGCGGGAAAGAATGAAGCTGGCCCTTGGCTACCTGATGGCCGTGATGATGCTCTTCTCCCTCTTCTGCCTGAACAGCTTTGGCGCCGGACAGGAGTTGCAGGCGGGTTATGCGGCCTTTCCCTATCTGCTGATCACCCTGTTTGCCATCTTCCCCATCCCCCTATCCCTCGGCTTGCAACTGGCAGGCGTGGTACTGGTGACCATGCTGCTGGGCCACTGGCTGCTGGTGGGACAGAGCATCTGGAGTCAGGCCACCCTGAATCAGGTGTGGGTGCTCGGCATGTTTACCATGGCCAGTTGCTGGGTGCAGTGCGGCCAGCTCAACATGCTGCTGCGGCTCTATCGGGAATCGACCACCGATGAGCTGACCGGTATGATGAACCGCCGCCTGCTGATGAAGCAGCTGGAGCAGGCCAGAATCCGGCTGCAACTCAAGAAGAAGCCCTTTGCGGTGATGCTGCTGGATCTCGATCGCTTCAAGCGGATCAACGATATCTACGGCCATCTAGCGGGGGATGCGGTGCTCAAGGAAGTGGCTACTACCCTGGGGGAGCAGCTGGAGCCTGATATGGTGCTGGGGCGTTATGGCGGCGAAGAGTTTGCCATCCTGATGCACAACTGCGCCGATCCGGCGCTGGCGAGCAAAATGGCCGAGCGGCTGCGCATTGCCGTCGAGGCGCGGCTGGTGAAGAGCCCCACCTCGGACGAATTGCTGGAGGTGACGGTGAGTATCGGGATTGCCATGGCCCGTTGTGATGACACCATCGATATTCTGATCAACCGTGCTGACGAGTGCCTCTATCAGGCCAAGATGGCGGGACGCAACTGCGTGGTGGTCGAGGGGCAAAACCGCGCAAAAACAGATGCCGCCTGAGGGCGGCATCCTGTTGGCAATGTGCTGGTGCGATCAGCCCAGCTTGTACTTGCCGGAGAGCTGCTGGGCCAGCAGCTTGAACATGTTGAAGACCGCCATGGTCTTGCCGGTCGGGGTGCCGTCTTCGGCCAGGAAATACTCCCCCTTGAACACCAGAATATCCCCCTTCTGCTCCACCGAGTCGGCGCGCATACCGTGGATGAAGTCTTCATGCTCTTTGATGATCTTGTTGGCCATCTCAAGCAGGGCCGTCTCGGTGATCAGCTCTTTCTGTGGTTGCATGCTCGTCTCCTTAAACGACTACTGGACAGGGAAATCGTGGATCCCTGTCTCTGATTGAAGAGGCGCCCAGCATACTGCAAACAGGGTTTTTCTGTCATTGATATGACCCCGATTTGTGGCTGTTTATCCGATCACCAGATTCTTCAACCAGCAGCGCTGGCGAATACGGCGCTGTACCAGCAGCACCTTGCTGAGCTCTTCCAGCAAGACCACCGCCACCACCCAGGAGAGGGGCCAACCGAGTAGCGTGACCGCCACCCAGGCGAGCGGGATGCCGATGCACCACATGCCGACGATATCGATGAAGATGCTGTAGTTCACATCGCCCCCCGAGCGAAGTACCCCGATGATCCCCACCATGTTGAACACCTTGAGCAGCATCCCGAGACACATGATGCCGAGCACCTGTCCCGCCTCCGTCATCAGCTCGGGGGGCAGGTTGCCGACCCACTGCAGCAGGTTGGCTTGCAGCAGCCAGACGATGATCCCCACCAGTAGCGCGCCAATCGGTGCCAGCAGCAGGAACAGCTGGGAGTGCTGCCAGGCGACCTCGTACTCTTCGGCCCCGAGCCGGTGGCCGAGCAGGGTGGAGCAGGCCACTGCCAGCCCGAAGAAGAGGGAGATAAGGATGCTCTCCAGGGTGCCGAGGGTGGTCATGATGGCCAGCGAATCGGTGCCAAGATGGGCATAGAGAAAGCCGTAAATCAGCATGCCGAAGGCCCAGAGGCCGTCATGGAACAGCAGCGGCAGGGCGATCAGGGTAAAGCGCACCACCTCCTTACGCTTGAAGGCGGCCAGCCAGTCTGGTGCGCGCGGGATCAGGCGCGCCTCATAACGCTTTACGTAGAGCAGCAGCAGGGCTGTCTGCAGCAGCCGGGAAATGGTGGTGCCCCAGGCCGAACCGGCGACCCCCATCGCCTCGAAGCCGAAGTGACCGAAGATGAGGGCGTAGTTGAGGATGACGTTGGCGATGATGGCGATAATGCCGATGCGAGTCGGCGCGGCGGCATTGCCCACCGAGCGCAGGGCTGACTCCAGCGGCACCACGATGGCGGTACAGAGGATGGTGGCGCCGGTGATCATCAAGAATTGATCCGCCAGTGCCCGCAGCGCCGGATCCTGACTGGCAAAACCCAGCACGCTGCCCGGTGATAACACATAGATGAAGGCAAAGGGCAGGGTGACCAGCAGGGCGCCCACTATGGCCAGCGCCAGGGTGCGGCGCACCCCGGCCATCTCCCCGCGCCCGAAGTATTGTGCTGCCAATACCGAGACCCCGCCCGCGAGGCCCGCTATCACCAGCAGATTGAAAAAGAAGACCCGGTTACCCAAGCCGACCGCCGCCACAGCCGTGGTGCCAAGCTGGCTCACCATCATGATATCGATGAGGCCGAGCAGGGAGAACATCATGGATTGCAGCGAGACAGGCAGGGCCAGCCGCCACAATCGGGTCATGAACTCGCGATCGGTGGTTTGTTTTAAAATCGCTTGCCAATAATTCATAGTTGTTAACCGGGTATGAGAAAAGCAAGGTTTGTCAGGGGTATGATAGGGGCTGATGAGGCTCTTCTCACTGTGAGTAGCTCTCGGTTTTCTTGTGTAAAACTATCCTTTTGAGGTGTTATGCCATTTGCCAGCGAGTGTCTGGAGATAGCGCCAGCCTGTGAAGAGCAGATGCTGGGACGTGAAGGGCTGCCCCTGCTCGGCGAGGCAGGGATCTTCCTGACCGGCCTCTCCCGGGTGCGGGATCACTACCTGATCCGCCGCAATCGCCCCGAGTTTCACATCCTGATGGTGAGTCACGATGAGGGGGGCGCGCTGCTCACCGACGAGGGGGAGCAAGCCATTCCGGCCGGGTCACTGATTTTCCTGCCCGCCGCCGTGCCCGGTGGTCTCAAACTGATTGGCGAAAGCTGGCAGATCAGCTGGATTTTGCTCGATGACGTGCCGCGCTGGCAGCACCTGCATCGCCTTGGTCACCGTATCTGGCAAGGGGATGGCGGCGATCAGCTCTACCATCTGCTCAGCCTGATGCAGGGGGAAGGGGTTCGCTCTTCGCTGCAACCTCAACTGCTCAGCCTGTTGCTGGCGCTGCTGGAGCGCACCCTGCAAGGGGAGGTGCGCGGCACCCCTGAACTCAGATTGCAGGCTCTGTTTCGCCGGGTGGAGGCGCGCCTGGATGAACCCTGGAGCGTCGCCCTGTTGGCCCGACAGATGGCCTGCTCCGTCCCCCATCTGCATCGCCTCTGTCAGCAAGCGTTCGGTATGGGGCCGATGGCGAGGGTGACCGAGCTCAGAATGAACAAGGCACGCCAGCTGCTGCTCTATACCAACTGGCCACTTGGCGAGCTGGCGGCCCGGGTCGGTTACAGCGATGGGGCCAACTTTGCCAACTGCTTTCGCCGTCTGACTGGTCAGACCCCCGGCGCCTTTCGTCGACTGGGTCGCAAACCTTTTGCAACGGATGTGCAAACTCTTTGAAATTAATGAGACAAGCCCCTAGGATCGGCGGGTCCCTGCGTCTAGCTAACCGTTTAGGTACCAAGATCCATGTTTGAAGATAATAACCAGAAACGTCCTCTCTACATTCCCTACGCCGGTCCCGCCCTGCTGGAGACCCCCTTGCTCAACAAGGGCAGCGCCTTCACCAGCGAAGAGCGCAGCAACTTCAACCTCGAAGGTCTGTTGCCCCAGAATATCGAGACCATCGAAGAGCAGGCCGAGCGCGCCTATCGCCAGTTTATGGCGTTTGGCAACGACATGGACAAGCACATCTATCTGCGCAACATCCAGGATACCAACGAGACGCTCTTCTATCGTCTGCTGCACAACCACCTGACCGAGATGCTGCCCATCATCTACACCCCGACGGTGGGCAAGGCGTGCGAGGAGTTTTCCAACATCTATCGCCGCGCCCGTGGCCTGTTTATCTCCTATCCGGACAAGGACAGGATCGATGACATGCTGCAAAACGCCACCAAGCAGAACGTCAAGGTGATCGTGGTGACCGATGGCGAGCGGATCCTGGGTCTGGGTGATCAGGGGATCGGCGGCATGGGCATTCCCATCGGCAAGCTGTCGCTTTACACCGCCTGTGGCGGCATCTCGCCTGCCTACTGCCTGCCGGTGGTGCTGGATGTGGGCACCAACAACCAGCAACTGCTCAATGACCCCTTCTATATGGGGTGGCGCAATCCGCGTATCTCTGGAGATGAGTACGCCGAGTTTGTCGATGCCTTCATTCAGGCGGTCAAGCGCCGCTGGCCCGATATTCTGCTGCAGTTCGAGGATTTCGCCCAGAACAACGCCATGCCGCTGCTCAACCGCTACAAGAACGAGCTCTGCTGCTTCAACGACGATATTCAGGGTACCGCGGCTGTGACGCTGGGCAGCCTGATCGCCGCCTGCAAGGCCTCCGGCGCCAAGCTCTCCGAGAAGCGTGTTGCCTTCCTCGGGGCGGGCAGCGCCGGTTGCGGTATCGCCGAGCAGATCGTGGCGCAGATGAAGGCCGAAGGGCTGACCGATGCGCAGGCCCGCAGCCGGGTCTTTATGGTGGACCGCTTTGGTCTTATCACCGACAAGATCCCCAACCAGCTCGACTTCCAGCGCCGTCTCTCCCAGCCGGTGGAGCGGATCAAAGACTGGCCAGTGGGGGACAATATTTCCCTGCTGGAGGTGATGGAGCACGGTCGCCCAGACATCCTGATCGGGGTCTCCGGTCAGCCGGGGCTGTTTACCGAAGAGGTGGTCAAGACCATGCACAAGCACTGTGCCCGTCCCATCATCTTCCCGCTCTCCAACCCCACCTCCCGGGTCGAGGCGACGCCGGCAGACCTTATCCGCTGGACCGACGGTCAGGCGCTGGTGGCCACCGGCAGTCCGTTCGCACCGGTGGAGCACAAGGGCAAGCGCTACGTCATCGCCCAGTGCAACAACTCCTTCATCTTCCCCGGGATCGGTTTGGGTGTTATCGCCTCCGGTGCCACCCGGGTGACCGACGCCATGTTGATGTCGGCCAGTCGCGCGCTGGCAGAGTGTTCGCCGCTGGTGAAAGGGGAGGAGGGCTCGCTGCTGCCGGATCTGGCGGATATCCATCAGGTCTCCCGCTACATCGCCAAGATGGTGGCCAAGACCGCCATGCTGCAGGGCAAAGCGGTGCAGACCCCGGACGAGGTGATCGATCAGGCCATCGACGCCAACTTCTGGCATCCGGAATATCGCCGCTACCGTCGCACCTCGTTCTGATTTCTGCGGGAAGATGCAAAGCAAAAGGGATGCCTCGGCATCCCTTTTTACTGCACGTCTGACATGGTTATCGCCTCAAGATCAACTACTCGCTGCCGCCCTGTACGCCGGTGACACGCACCTCTACCCGGCGATCCGGCCCAAGGCAGTCGATGAGCGCCGCCTTCGCCTTGATGGCATCACACTGGTTGCCGGTGACCGGATTACTCGCGCCATTGCCCTGGATGCTCACCTTGTCGGCAGGCAATCCCTTGCTGATCAGAAAGTCGGCAACGGTTTGGGCCCGAGCTTCTGACAACCTCTGATTGTTGGCATCCGAACCGATACGGTCGGTATAACCCATCACGACTGCACTGCCATCCTTGGGCTGCACGTCGACGATCTGCTGGTAGAGATCGTCCAGCGCACTCATCCCCTCCTGTTTGAGGTCCGCTTTGCCAAAGGCGAACAGCACATCTGAACTGAGGTTAAAGGTCTGATCCACCACCTCCGGTTCGGCCGGTGGCGGGGGAACCACGACCGGGGCGGGCGTGGGGGCTGCTTCTTTGGGTTGGCTGCGGTTCGGGTGGATCACCAGCTCCAGCGTGGCGGTGCTGATGTCGCTGACCCAGCGCTGGGTGCCGCTGTTGGCTTTGCCGTTATCCGGATCATCGCCAACGCGCACTATGTAGCGGTAGCGTGCCTGCAGATCGACCCAGTCATGGAGCCGGGCCGTCACTCCCAGACCCGCCAGCGGCGCCAGGTTGTCGTCCCCGCCATTGACCGATTCGACATGATAGATATAGCCACCACCCTCGGCAAAGAGCGAGAACATCTCGCTGAGCGGCAGGCGGCCAATGACTGACAGTGTGGCTCCCTTGCTGTTGAAGTCATGGCCGCTGATATCCCAGTTACCGGTGGAGAGATAGCCAATCTCGGCTCCCAGATTTTCCGTAAAGTTGTAGCCGCCAAACAGGGAGAGCGCAGTCGCATCCTTGCCGACATCCTGACTGAAATCATTCAGATTGTGGGCAATGGCCCAGCCACCGCCAACCCCGGCATACCAGTCGTGAACCGGTTCCGCTTGTGCGCCTGTGCTCGCCAATGCCAGTGCAATCCACACAGGTTTTACTCTTATGTTCATCGCGTATCCTCGTCGATGTTTGGTGTAGTGGGGTTGCCTGCTGGTCAAACCCCACACTTATGTATAGGTGACGGGCTGTTTTTAACCACCAAAGAGGTATGGGGGGGCGACACGCCGTGAACCATGGCGCGAGACGGGAAGAGGAAGGGGGCAAAAGAGGGTTACAAGGTGGGTGAATTAAGCGGCAAGAAAAAGGAGGCCAGGTGGCCTCCTTGTTATGTCGAACTGCAGGATTACTGTTGTACTTGCTGCACGCCGGTGACGCGTACTTCTACACGGCGATCCGGTGCCAGGCAGGAGATCAGCTGAGCCTTGCCCTTGACGCTGTTGCACTGGGTACCGGTGACCGGATTGGCTTCACCGCGACCTTCGATGGCAACTTTGCCGGCCGGAAGACCTTTGCCAACCAGGAAGTCGGCTACGGTACGGGCACGCGCTTCGGAGAGTTTCTGGTTGTAGGCGTCAGAGCCGATACGGTCGGTGTAACCGACGACCACGGCGCTGCCATCTTTCGGCTGAACATCAACGATCTGCTGATACAGGGTGTTGAGCGCTGCGACACCTTCTGGCTTGAGGGTGGATTTGCCAAAGGCAAACAGCACGTCAGAGCTCAGGGCGAAGTTCTTGTCGACCAGTACCGGCTCGGGAACCGGCTCAGGCGCAGGGGCGGCAACCGGGGCAACATAAGAGGTACGGTTCGGGTGCATCACCAGCTCCAGGGTCGCGACGCTCATGTCGCTCTCCCAGGTTTTCTGCTCGTCACCCAGATTCCACAGATAGCGGTAACGTGCTTGCACATCGATAAGGTCGGAGAGCTTGGCAGTCAGACCCAGACCCGCCAGCGGCGCAGTGCCGTTGTCGCTGTTGCCATTGCCGTTGACGTGATTGAAGTAGGCACCACCTTCAGCAAACACCGAGAAAATGTCGCCCAGCGGCAGGCGGGCGATACCGGAGAGGGTGGCACCCTGGGTTTTGAAATCGGCACCGTCAACGCCCGCTTTACCGGCGTAGAGGTAGCCCAGTTCAGCTGCGTAGTAGTCGTTGAAGTTGTAACCGCCGAACAGGCTCAGCGCAGTGGCGTCTTTGTCAGTGTCTTTGCCAAAATCATCCAGACCGTGGGCATATGCCCAACCTGCACCAACACCGGTGTACCAGTCATCGGCAGCCTGAGCTGTGGTACCTGCGGCGGCGAGCGCCAGTGCAATCAGGGTAGGAGCCATTTTGAGTTTCATCGGTTTATCCTCGTTGTGTTAGCCCATGTCGGGCAATGCACTTGTTTTTATTGCTGCGAAAAATCGCCAGCAAAGTGGATAGCGAAGGCTTTGGACTCTCATGATGCATTGGCGTCATGGACAACAGACCGGACAAGAAGCGCTTTTTAGTGCTTATCCAATACCTTACAGGCGCAACTACTTTATGCTTTCGAGACGGGGCAGGCAAGGGCAGGGAGGCGGGAATGAGGGATGCAAGCGAGAACGAGACAAACAAAAAGGGATGCCGCAGCATCCCTTTTTTTCGCACTATCTGAACGAGGTCAGATTATTGCTGAACTTCTTGTACGCCAGATACGCGAACTTCTACGCGACGATCCGGAGCCAGGCAGGAGATCAGTTGAGCTTTAGCAGTTACGCCGTTGCACTTGGTGCCGGTAACCGGGTTAGCTTCGCCACGACCTTCGATGGCAACTTTGCTGGCAGCCATACCTTTGCTCACCAGGAAGTTGGCAACGGTACGGGCACGGGCTTCAGACAGCTTCTGGTTGTAAGCGTCGGAACCGATACGGTCGGTGTAACCAACAACAACAGCGTTGCCATCTTTCGGCTGGAACTCAACGATTTGCTGATACAGACCGTTCAGGGCTGCAACGCCTTCCGGCTTCAGGGTGTCTTTGCCGAAGGC
Source organism: Aeromonas sp. 604282 (assembly GCF_049170575.1). Lineage (NCBI taxonomy): Bacteria > Pseudomonadati > Pseudomonadota > Gammaproteobacteria > Aeromonadales > Aeromonadaceae > Aeromonas > Aeromonas sp. 604282. Next base: position 63,259 of record NZ_JAAKMV010000003.1, read on the forward strand.
AAACAGCACGTCTGAGTTCAGGGCGAAGTTCTTCTCTACCACTTGCGGAGCAGGAGCCGGCGCTTCTTCAACAACCGGAGCAGCTACCGGAGCTACGTAGGAAGTACGGAACGGGTGGTATACCGCTTCCAGAGTAGCGATGCTCTGGTTGGCTTTGTAACGCTCACCGTTGGCGTGCAGGTCAGCCACGTCCCACATGTAGCGGTAGCGAGCTTGCAGATCCAGCGCGTCATTTACCTTGTAAGTCACACCAGCACCGGCCAGCGGGGAAACTTTAGTGTCGCTGGTGCCCAGACCATCGGTGTGACCCCAGTAGGCGCCGCCTTCAGCGAACAGGGAGACGTCGTTGCCAACCGGCAGACGGGCGATACCGGACAGGGTGGCACCCTGGCTCTCGTAACGGTTGCCGTCGGTGTTACCACGACCAGTGTACTGGTAGCCCAGTTCGGTACCGAAGTTCTCGGTGAAGTTGTAACCCATGAAGGCGTTGGCAGCAGCTGCGTCTTCCTGGCCTACATTGGTGCTTTCCAGCTTGTTCAGGCCGTTGAAGTGAGTAGCACCGACACCGGCACCGAAGTAGATGTCGTCAGCGGCGTGAGCAGCGGTAGCACCCAGAGCAGCCATGGCGATGGCGATCATGGAAGGAGCCATTTTCATCATAAAAAAATCCTCGTTGAGATCGCACGTTATTCACGTGCTTCACACTTTGTAATTTATGTAAGCTGCAGGCTCCGCCGTACGGCTGGCGTCGAGTCTGGCAGATGACCCGGTATAACCGGGTTGCACACTCTCCTGGTGTGTCGAGTGCACTGGCATGGCACGCAAAGCGTGATAAACCGCTGCCAGGCAACTGATGTCATTCCGATGACGAGGCGCACTCTATGCCGATTTTAAAACATGATCAAGCTCACAAATGAGCCTTATGGCAAATTGTGTCGTGACCTTAACTGGCTGTTTATCCAGATTAATTAGTGATCCAGATAGGCCCTGTGCAGTTTCTTTTCCAGCTTCATATAGGCCTGAACCCAGTCGGAGTGCGGGTTGGCAGGATGTGCTCTGGCAGTAAACACCTCAAGGTACTCTGCTTCCGTTGCACTTTTAAGCAGGGGAGTAAACGTCATCAGGTAGTGGCGGGCCAGATAGGGATCCAGGGGCCAGATGTTGAGTATGGCCCGTGCCACAGGCTGAACCGCAGCTGAACAGATGAAATGGCGGTGTCCCGCCTCCAGCCAGTCGGTCATCTCGCACATGCCCGATTCGGCTACCAGACCACCATCACCCGGGGTGGTTGCCAGAGCAATAGACTGGCCATTTACCGTGATGAGTCCTTCATTGTTATGCAGGGCGCCATCGTGGCTGCGCAAAGACAGGTTCTGCGACTCCTGTTCAAGAAATAGGCTGCAACTCTCCGGCAGGGCGGCCAGCAGCTCGCTGACGTGGCTTGGCATCAAGGCCGGAAGCCAGAATGCTTCGGCGCGATATTGTGCGCCTTGAGTGAGCTGTTGTTGCAATTGGGCAGGGTCAGAAACCGGGTGCAGGCGAGAGATAATGCCGGGAAACGCCATACTTATTCCTCTTAATGGGTAGCTGGCGGATTATACGAGTTATTCTGGTGGCAACAATAAAGGTTTCTTTTCGAGACTGTTTACCTGAGACAGCTGAGCGATTACCATCCCCCGTTGAAGATAAGGGTTGTCGCCGAAAGGCGCTCATAAAGATAGAGGCTCGACCATAACGAGTCCGACCAAAACTGATACACTTGACTACGAGTCGTCGCGAAAAATAAAGACGGATTTAATCCGTCAAACGGAGTATGGAACATTATGAATTCAAATATCGTCACTGTTGGCAAGAAGATCCGTCAGATCCGTGAAGCGGTCGGTCTGAGCCGTCCGAAGTTTGCAGATTTGCTCGGTGTTCCCCCCACAACCCTGAAAAACTATGAGCTGGGTTATCGTGAAGTGGGTGGCGCCTTCCTGGTTGCCCTTGCTCACCACCCGGATCTGCACAAGTTTACCCTTTGGCTGTTGGCGGACAAAAAAGTCGCAGAAATCGGCCAGATCGGACCGGATGACCTCGCCAAGGGCTGATCATCGATATGAATAGAAATGCCGCCTTCGGGCGGTATTTTTTTGCTCGCCAATAAGAGCCCTGAGCCCCGCTTTTTTCTTATCTGTGCTCTATCTAGGGCTTTTGCTCAAAACATCTTGGCAAACCGCCATAAACTTCAGAAAATTCCGACCCTAAAAACCCGGTTCATCTCGCATGATGCGAAATAAGTGAGACAAGCATGAGTCAAACCCCCCCCAAGGTCCGCGATGGCTTTACCAGTAAATTCGGTGTCCTTGCCGCTACTCTTGGTTCAGCCGTCGGCCTCGGCAATATCTGGAAATTCCCCTATCTGACCGGTGAAAACGGTGGTGCCGGCTTTCTGCTGGTCTATGTGATTGCGACCCTGCTGGTCGGTCTGCCGGTGATGATCTCCGAGATCATGCTGGGCCGCAAAAGCAAAACCGATGCGGTCACTACCCTGAACAAGCTCGCTCCGAAAGGGCAACCCTGGTGGCTGATTGCGGTAATGGGGGTGCTGGCGGCTTTCCTGATCATGTCTTTCTACTCGGAAGTCGCGGCCTGGGTGTTTGCCTATATCTTCAAGGCGATCGATGGCTCAATTCTCTCCACTGATCCCAAAGTGACCGGCGCTGCGTTTGGCTCGCTGATCAGCAACCCGCTGCAGAGCCTGCTGTGGCAGTGGCTGGTACTGGCCTTGATGGGCGGCATCCTGCTGATGGGGGTCTCCAAGGGGATCGAAGCTGTCACCAAAAAGCTGATGCCGGTACTCTTTATCCTGCTGCTGGTGATCGGTATCCGCAGTCTGACGCTGCCGGGAGCGAGCGAAGGTCTTTCTTTCCTCTTCTCACCCGATTTTTCCAAGATCACCGGCGCCGTGGTGCTGACCGCCATGGGACTTGCCTTCTTCAAGCTCTCCATCGGCATGGGCTGCATGATGACTTACGGCAGCTACTTCCGTGATGACCAGAACATTCCGGTCACCGCGTTCCGGGTTATGTGTGCCGACCTGTTTGTCTCCATGCTGGCCGGTATCGCCATCTTCCCGGCGGTGTTTGCCTTCGGGTTCGAGCCGACCGCCGGTCCTGCTCTGCTGTTCATCACCATTCCGGCGGTCTTTGCCAGCATTCCGTTTGGCCATGTTTTCATGGTGCTCTTCTTCGTGCTGTCGGCCATCGCGGCCACCGGTGCCATGCTCTCTATTCTGGAAGTGCCGGTTTCGGTGCTTTCCGAGCGCTTCAAGATGAGCCGCGCCAAGGCGACCCTGATCAACCTGCTGGTGCTGGGTGCGGTGGGGTCTACCTGTGCGCTCTCCAACAGTGCCATGGCGGATGTGCAGATTGCGGGCAAGACCTTCTTCGATCTGTTCGACTACCTCTCCTCCAACATCCTGATGCCGCTTGGCGGTATCTTCCTCTGCCTGTTTGTTGGCTGGGTATGGGGCGAGGAGAAGATGCGCGATGCTCTGACCAATGGCGGCGAGCTGGTTCTGCCCATCCTCAAGCCACTGTTTTTTATCATCCGCTACGTATCACCGCTGCTGATCCTGATCGTGATGCTCAAGGGGCTTGGGCTGTTCTAAACCGAAGGTTTTGCCATAGCAAAAGAGCGCCACAAGGCGCTCTTTTTGTTGGTGTGATGGGCGTGGGGATCACAGTAATCCAAGGCGGCCCAGTTCATCCTTGAGCTGATCGAGGTTGCGCTCGACACAGGCTTCCCCCTCGTTGATGGCATCGCTGGCGCGATGAAAATCCATGATGGAGAAGCTGCCAAGCCGTGGGCAGAGCTGGATCTCCGGCGGATCACCGGCCATCCGGGCGCGGGTGATGCGCTCCTGCATGATGTTGATGGAGCCACTCATCACGCTCCAAAGACCCGGGGTGGCTGGCGCGGATTCACCGCGGTTGAGCCACTGGCTGAGCAGTCCGCCGCTGCCGGGTTGATCCGGCTCGTCGGTCCAGGGTTGATGCATGTCGGTGTTGAGGTTGACCGCAATCACCACCTCGGCCCCCATGGCACGGGCCAGAGAGATGGGCACCGGATTGACCACAGCGCCATCGACCAGCCAGCGGTCGTTGATCCGGGTCGGGGTGAGGATCCCCGGCATACCGCAGGAGGCGCGCACCGACTGGCGCAGCGGGCCCTGTTGCAGCCAGATCTCGCGGCCTGTATCGAGCTCGGTGGCGATGCAGGCGAAGGGGATGGGCAGGCTCTCGAGATCGGGGTCCCCCAGATGGCTGGCCGCAAGACCAAACACCTTTTCGCCGCGAAACAGACCGCCGGAGAGGGCCGGGTCGAGCAGGCTGACCACCTGCAGGCGGGTAAAGCCGCGCACCCAGGTTTCCAGTCGATCCAGTTCACCAGCGGCATAGGCGGCACCGACAAAGCTGCCGATGGAGCAGCCAGCGATCAAATCCGGTTTGATGCCGAGACGTTCAAGGGCGCGGATGACGCCGATATGGGCCCATCCTCTGGCGGCGCCGCTCCCGAGAGCGAGTCCTACGCGGGGTTTACGTGGCACGACTTTTCTCCAAAAAGGGGTTTGAGCGACCAGCTTACTCCGAGAGTCGGGATGCGTCACCCCACCATCGCTCACTGCGGTTGCGTCCATTGGCCTTGGCCTGATAGAGCGCCACATCGGCGCGCCGCACCGCTTCGTGCAGAGGAATATCTGGCTGATAAGGGAGATACCCCAGGCTGATCGTAACCTTTAATCCGGGCACGATGGCCTCCCAGTTGTGTTCGGCTACGGCTTCTCGCAGCTGTTCTGCCAGCTCCTCTATCCGCACCTCATCGCTGTTGGCAACCAGCAGCAAAAACTCTTCTCCACCCCAGCGGAGCAAGCGGTCTTGCCGGCCAAGTTGCTGTTGGCAAAGCTGCACCAGCCTGATCAGCACCATATCACCCACGGCATGGCCGAAATGATCGTTGACTCGCTTGAAGTGGTCGGCATCGAACATCAGTATCCCTGCCCGCAGTTGTGCCAGCTCGCCTCCTTGTTTCAGTTGCTCCAGATAGTGGCGATTGAAGGTACCGGTAAGGGCATCGTGGCAGGAGAGGTAGTTGAGTCGCTGGTTGAGACGGCGAGCTTTCAGGTTGGCAAGTGCGGCCAGCAGCAGAAACGCAATAGCCAGAAGAGTTGGCGCAGACTGGCAGAGTATTGCCCGGAACAGCGGCAGCAGCCTCACCTGGTGTACCAGCCGCAAAGGGGTATCGGGGATAGCCAGCGTTAGCTGCCATGCCCCCTGTCGCCAAAGGTATTGGCCGGTTGACAACGGTTCTGGTGGCGGTACGAGCTCGTGCGCACTGCTGGCCAACACCTGATGGTACTGATTGAGCAGCAGATACTGCCCCAGCTCCGGGGTCAGCTTGTCGAGTTGTTGCTGCAGACGTGCGAGCAGCACATCCATACTGATCATCCCTACCAGCGTCCCCTCTTTGTAGAGTGGCTGGGACATGGTGACCATGGGGCCGCGGCCAATAAAGTCATCATAAGGGCGTGAGAGGACGGTTTTCTTGTCCGGGTTGCTGCTGGTCAGAGTGTCTTGCCAAAAGCGTTTTTGGTAGATGCTCGGGTAGAAATGAAACCTGCTGGAGGGCTGCCAGGGGTAGAGATAGATAAAGTTATCCACACCGGTAAAGTAGACCCAGGCGATCTCTTCTCCCAGGCGTTGGCTGGCGGTGGAGAGAAGCGGTGACAGACTCAGTGCCAAGTGAATGCGAGCTTCCCGCTCGCTGCCCGGTGGTGGTAGCGGACCGGTACCAGTGAGATTGCCCACCAAACCTTTGGGCAGGTCGGCAGGAATGTTGTCGAGCGCGAGCCCCTTGCCCGGAAGTTGTTGAATATGGCGATAAAGCTGGCGGGTCAGCACGGAGTGAGGGTCGCTGCGCAGCCGCTCTTCGGCCTGCCCGCGCATCGCTTCCAGAAAAATTTCGCTCTGTCGGAACTGCTCTCGTAGATAAATAGCACTGTTGAGGGTATCGCTCTGATAAAGATTCTCTATCTGTTTCAGACTGTGCTGCAGGGTCACTCCGACCAGCAGTATGGCCAGAGTCAGCAGTAGCCAGGTCAGGTGCGCAAGGCGGCGAAGATCGAACACATTGGGCATCGAGAGTCATCTGAATTGGCGAAGAAAGGGCATTAGTGTAAGCGAAGCGCGGTGAAAATGACCAGAATCCTGCACAGCGCGCTGATCTTGCCACGCTCCGGTTACGTTTTGTCACATTTATACATAGTCACGGCATAGTCTGGGGCTAAAATGGCCCCCAATCAGATTTACCCCTCTTAACACTTCATGGATTGTTTGATGAAAATGCGTATCTGGATTGGCCTCGGCCTGCTCTCTCTGATAGCGGCCATCTGGTGGGCGGTTGGCCACTTGCAACCGGCAACCAAAGCCCCTTCCCGCGAGATCAATATTCGTACCCAGACCGTCAAGCAGAGTCTGGCCGAGCCAACTCTCAAGCTGGTAGGCAAGCTGGCGGCCAACAACTCGGTGGTGATCACACCAGAGGTAACCGGACGCCTGATCAAGATTGCGGTACAGTCGAGTCAACAGGTCAACAAGGGCGATACGCTGGTCGCGCTGGATGCGGGCAAGCAACAGGCTGAATTGGCCGAACAGAGTGCCAGTCTGCGCGACGAGAATCGCAAGCTGGCCGAGATGCGCAAGCTGGTCGCTCGTGGTGCCGTCACCCAGTCGGTGCTGGAGGGGCAGGAGGCCATCGTCGATCAGGTGCAGGCGCGGGTCGATGCCGCCCGTTACGAACTATCCCTTCGTACTCTCATCGCCCCCTTTGCCGGCACGGTAAGCCTGATTGATTTGAGCGAAGGGGCGCTGGTCAATAGCGGCGATACCCTGCTGCACCTCGATGATATCGATACCCTGCGCCTCGATCTGGCGGTGCCGGAGCGTTACCTCGCCCTGCTGCGCCCCGGCATGGCGGTGACGGCGACCAGCACAGCCTGGCCGGAGCAACGCTTTAACGGCACCCTCACCACTCTCGATAGCCGCATCTCCAACGAGACCCAGAACATCAAGGCGCGGGTTGAACTGCCCAACCACAACGGTCAGCTGCGCCCGGGCATGCTGCTCAATGTGGAGCTCTCGCTCCCCTCCCGCCAGCTCACCATTATTCCCGCCCAGTCGGTGGAGTACGCCGGCGAGCAGCGCTTCGTCTATCGCCTCGAGGCCGATGGCCGGGTCAAGCGGGTACCGGTGGTGCTTGGCGAGACCGAGGGGGAGACCGTCTGGGTCACCGAAGGGCTGAAAGTAGGCGATCGCATCGTGGTCGAGGGGCTGGTCAATCTGCGTGATGGCGCCAAGGTCCACGATCTGGCAGAGGTAAATGGCTGATGTGGCTCTCCGATATCTCAGTACGCCGCCCGCTGGTGGCGGTGGTGCTCAGCGCCCTGCTCAGCGTGTTCGGTCTGGTCGCCTTCAGCAAATTGACGGTGCGGGAGATGCCCGATGTGCAGATCCCGTCGGTCTCCATCACCACCACCTATGAGGGGGCCGCCCCGGCAGTGATGGAGAGCCAGGTCACCAAGCCCATCGAGGATCAGCTCTCCGGCATCAGCGGTATCAAGAACATCAACTCGGTGACCCGCAAGGGGCGCTCGATGATCACGGTGGAGTTCAAGCTTGGCTGGAACATGGTGGAGGGGGTCTCCGATGTGCGTGACGCCCTGACCCGTGCCAAGAGCAAGCTGCCGGAGGATGCCGATGACCCGCTGGTGACCAAGGATAGCGGCAGCGGTGATGTGGCGGTCTGGCTCAACTTCAGCAGCAGCCAGATGGACCGCACCGCCATGACCGACTACGCCAACCGGGTGCTGGTCGACCCCTTGAGTCTGGTGGATGGGGTGAGCGAAGTAGCGCTATCCGGCGATCTCACCCAGGTGATGTATGTGCGGCTGCGCCCGGCCGACATGGCTGCGCGCGGCGTCACGGTGGCGGATGTGCAGGATGCCCTCAAGCGCGAGAATATCGAGCTGCCGGGCGGCGAGATCCGCAACAACTCCATGACCATGTCGGTGCAGATTGCCCGGCTCTACCACACGGCTGAAGATTTCCAGCAGTTGCAGGTGCGTACCGCCGCCAACGGTCAGAGTGTCTATCTGGCCGACATTGCCGATGTGGAGGTGGGAGCCAAGAACGAAGACAGTGCCTACCAGCGCAATGGCCGCGAGAGTCTGGGTATCGGCATCGTCGCCCAGTCCACCGCCAACCCGCTGGCGGTGGCACAGGGGGTGGAGAAGAAGTTGGTGGAGATGCAGCGCTTCCTGCCGGAGGGGGCCAAGCTGGAGGTTGACTACGACTCCACCATCTTTATCAAGCAGGCCATCGACGAGGTATATGAAACATTGGCCATCTGCGCCGTGCTGGTGGTGGCGGTGCTCTATCTGTTCCTCGGGCAGGGGCGCACCACCCTCATTCCTGCCATCACGGTACCAGTGTCACTTATCTCCGCCTTTATCGGCGCCTGGTATCTCGGTTTTTCCATCAACCTCATCACCTTGCTGGCGCTGATCCTCGCCATCGGTCTGGTGGTGGATGATGCCATCGTGGTGGTGGAGAACATTCACCACCATCTGCAGCGGGGTGAATCACCCCTGCTGGCGGCCTGGCACGGCACCCGCGAGGTGGGGTTTGCGGTCATAGCCACCACGGCGGTGCTGGTAATGGTCTTTATCCCCATCGCTTTTATGGATGGCATGGTGGGCAGGCTCTTTACCGAGTTTGCGATGTTGCTTTCGCTGGCGGTGCTCTGCTCCTCGTTGGTGGCACTCACTCTCACTCCGGCCATGGGCTCCTGGCTGATGCGCCCGCTTGACAAGCCGAATCGGCTGACGGCGGCCCTCGATCGCACTCTGGGCCGGGTGGAAGGGCACTATCGCCACCTGCTGTCGTGGGTGCTGCGTCGCTCGCGTTGGATACCGCTGGCGCTGCTGCTCTGTCTTGGCGGTATCGGTGCTCTGTTCACCCAGCTGCCGAGCAGCCTCACCCCGACCGAGGATCGCGGCGTGGTCTTCGTCTTCGTCAAGGGGGCTGAGGGGACCAGCATCGAGCGGATGAAACGCAACATGCAGCAGGTGGAATCGACCATCATGCCGATGCTGGGCCAGGGGGTAGTCAAGGCGATGAGCTTCAGTACACCCGCCTTTGGCCGCGGCGGCGATCAGACCGGCATGGTGATCATCCAGCTCACCGACTGGGCCGAGCGTGATGTGACCGCCACCGAGTTTTCCCGCTCGCTCGGCGCCAAGCTGTCGGTTATTCCCGATGTGATGATCCGCACCTTCCAGCCAGGCTTTCGTGGCGGCTCTACCGCTGCGGTGCAGTTCGTGCTGCAGGGCAACGACTATGCCGAGCTCTACCAGCAGGGGCTGGAGCTGCAAAAAGCGGCGCAGGCGAGCGGCCTGATGATAAGCCCGGATCTCGACTACGCCGAGAAGACTCCTGAGCTGCAGGTGACCGTCTCGCGCGACAGCGCCAGCCAGCTCGGCATTCCGGTTTCCACCGTCGCCAGCACCTTGCAGGCGATGTTGGGCGGGGTGAGCAAGACCACCTATGTGGACAGGGGCGAGGAGTATGACGTCTACCTGCGCGCTAACCAGAAGGAGTTCAACGGCATCTCGGATCTCGGTCGCATCTACCTGAAGGCAGCCAATGGCGAGATGGTGAGCCTCTCGACGCTGGCGACGGTCAAGCAGGTGGCGACCGCCAACCGCCTCAACCACTACCAGCGCCAGAAGGCGGTGACCCTGACCGCCGACGTGGCACCGGATCATACCCTTGGCGAGGCGCTCGACTTCCTCGACGGCTGGGCCAACGAGCATCTGCCGAGCGGCATGACGGTCGATTATGCCGGTGACTCCAAGGATTACCGCGACAATCAGGGGGAGATGGCTATGGTCTTCGGCCTCGCCCTGCTGGTGGTCTATCTGGTGCTGGTGGCCCAGTTCGAGAGCACACTCACCCCGACCGTGGTGATGATGACGGTGCCGCTCGGCATCTTCGGCGGCTTGCTTGGCCTCTGGCTGACGGAGCAGGAGATGAGTATCTACAGCCAGATCGGCATGATCATGCTGATCGGCATGGTGACCAAGAACGGCATCCTCATCGTCGAGTTCATCAACCAGCTGCGCCAGCGCGGGGAAGGGTTCGAGGAGGCGATCATTGCAGGCTCGGTGCGCCGCCTGCGGCCTATCCTGATGACTTCGCTCACCGCCATTATCGGTGCGGTGCCGTTGATGCTCTCCATGGGGGCGGGCTACGAGAGCCGGATGGCGGTGGGTACCGTGGTTTTCTTCGGTCTGTCGCTGGCGACCCTGGTTACCTTGCTGGTGGTGCCCGCTATCTACCACCTGATAGCCCGTCACGCCGGCATGACCGGGCAGCGGGATCAGCAAGTGGATGAGGCGCTGGCCGCCAGGGGGGACACTTCTGTGCCATAACGGCTGTGTCCGGTGCCTGCTTTGACCGGGGCACCGGAATACATCACGCAAACGCGCAGAGCTTGATAGCCGGCTCTGCTGTTGTAGCCTTCGAGGGGATAGTGACATGATTGAATCGGCACTATCCTACTCACCACCTTTTTCTCCTCTATTTCTGCGGCTTGAGGCCATTTTTACCTGATTGGCACTTTTATTGCTTTCGGTCTGTCAGCGTCAATGAATTGTCTGGGGACGAAAATGGAAATAAGTGCAAGCAGCCTGATGCAAGAGATGCAGGCACTCAAGGTAGAGGCCGGTGCAACCCCGCTGCCACAGCCTGGCCGCCAGGTGACCTCTGATTTTGGCCTGCTGTTGCAGCAAGCTCTCGGTAACGTCAACGAGTTGCAGGGCGCCGCCAATGATCTGCGCACCCGTTTCGATATGGGCGACAAGTCGGTGGATCTGGCCGAGGTGATGATTGCTGGCCAGAAATCCTCTATCGCCTTCGAGGCGACAGTACAGGTGCGCAACAAGATGGTTGAGGCCTATAAAACCATCATGAATATGCCGGTATAAATGATGACTGTGCATCATGACATGTCAGCAATAAGGACATAAATCGTGGCAACTGACCAAAATGGCGATCTGCTGATAAATGATGAGGGCACCGCCGCCCTCGATGCCAACGAGCAGAAGAGCTCGGCACTGGGATTCTTGTCCAATACCGATGTTCTGCGCCAGATCACGCTGATCCTGGGGCTTGCCATCTGTCTGGCCATCGCCGTCTTTATCTTGCTATGGGGCAAGGAGCCGGATATGCGCCCTCTTGGCACCTACACCACCCAGGAGCTGGTCAAGACCCTCGACTTTCTCGATCAGCAGAAGATCCCTTATGAGGTGGACGGTAAGAGCGTGCTGGTCAGTGCCGAGAACTTTGCCAGCATCCGTTTGGCGCTGACCCGGGCCGGTCTCACCAATGCGGCTGATGTGACCAATGGTGGAGAGGATATCCTGCTCAAGGACTCCAGTTTTGGCGTCAGCCAGCGGATGGAGACCGAGCGCCTCAAGCTGAGTCGCGAGCGCCAGCTGGCTAGCGCCATCGAACAGTTCCAGAATGTGGCCAAGGCCCAGGTGCTGTTGGCCATCCCCAAAGACAACGTCTTTGCCCGTAACGAGCGCAAGCCCAGTGCCACCGTGGTTCTCAACCTGAAAGGGGCTGCACTGGGGCAGGGGGAGGTGGACTCTATTGTTGATATGGTGGCCTCTGCGGTACATGGCCTCGAGCCGACCCGTGTCACCGTGACCGATCAGAATGGTCGCCTGCTTAATTCCGGTTCCCAGGATCCCGTCTCTGCCCAGACTCGCAAAGAGTTTGCGATGCAGCAGAAGCAGGAGCTGGAGTACAAGCAAAAAATTGACGCCATTCTGATCCCGGTGCTCGGCGCCGACAACTATACGGCGGAAGTGGATCTCTCTCTCGACTTCTCCCAGCAGGAACAGACTCGCAAAACCTACAATCCCGATCTGCCTGCGGTGCGCTCCGAGATGACGCTGGAAGAGAACAGCTCCAGCGGCAGCAATGGCGGAGTGCCGGGGGCCCTCAGCAACCAGCCGCCTGCCGCGTCCAATATCCCTGAACAGGCCACTGGCGGTGATGGTACAGGTGCGGCGGCTTCGGGTCGTTCTCGCAAAGAGGCGACTCGTAACTTCGAACTGGATACCACCGTCAGCCACACCCGGCGCCAGATGGGTGGCATTCGTCGCATGACCGTTTCCGTTGCCGTGGATTACAAGGCAGTGCCAGGCGCTGACGGGGCCGTGACCCGCGAAGCGCGCAGTCAGGCGGAACTCGATACCCTGCGTCGTTTGCTCAGCGGTGGCCTTGGTTTTGATGTAACCCGTGGTGATACCCTTGAGGTAGTTGCCATTCCGTTCAATCGCCCCGAGCTTGATACCGTCGCCGAGGTGCCGCTCTACGATCAGCCCTGGTTCTGGCGTGCGGTACGGATTGCGGCATCTGTACTGGTGATTATTGTCTTGATCGTCACCGTGGTTCGCCCCATGCTCAAGCGGCTGCTCTATCCGGATGCCAAGCCGGAAGGGGAAGTGGACTTTGACAACCACACCGTACTGGGTGGTGACGACGAACTCAGCTTGTTGGCAGCTCAGGTTGAGGGAGAGCAGGTATTCGGGGTACGCGATGGCCAGCTGAAACTGCCGGATCTGCATCGTGACGAAGATTTGCTCAAGGCGGTGCGTGCCCTGGTGGCGAACGAACCGGATCTGGCCGCTCAGGTCATTAAAGAGTGGGTAACCAAAGATGCCTGAAGAAAGTAAAAACCAGGTAACCGGCAACGATATCACCGATAGCCAGCGTCAGTTGCTGGATCAGATGTCCGGTATGGAGATGGCGGCGGTATTGATGTTGAGTCTTAACGAAGAGGATGCCGCCCAGATCTTCCGCCATCTCGAACCCAAGCAGGTACAGCGGCTCGGTATGTCGATGGCATCCATGTCTGATTTCAGCCACGATCGGGTAGCGGCGGTGCACCGTCAATTCATCGACGATATCCAGAAGTACACCAACATAGGTATCGGCAGCGAAGATTTCGTGCGCAAGGCACTGGTAGCCGCGCTTGGCGAGGACAAGGCGAGCAACCTGGTGGACCAGATCATTCTTGGTTCCGGTGCCCGCGGCCTCGATTCGCTCAAGTGGATGGATGCCCGTCAAGTGGCCAGCATCATCCAGAACGAACACCCGCAGATCCAGACCATAGTGCTCTCCTATCTGGAGCCGGAGCAGTCTGCCGAGATCCTGAGCCAGTTCCCGGAGCAGGTGCGTCTGGATCTGGTGATGCGGATCGCCAACCTCGAAGAGGTGCAACCGGCAGCATTGCAAGAGTTGAACGACATCATGGAGAAACAGTTCGCCGGTGCGGCGGGTGCCCAGGCGGCCAAGATGGGTGGCCTGAAAGCGGCTGCCAACATCATGAACTACCTGGATACCAACATCGAAGGCCAGCTGATGGACTCGATCCGCGAGTCGGACGAAGAGATGAGCCAGCAAATCCAGGATTTGATGTTCGTGTTCGAAAATCTCATCGATGTGGACGACCGCGGTATCCAGACTTTGCTGCGGGAAGTGCCGGGGGATCTGCTGCAGCGCGCCCTCAAGGGCTCCGACGATCAGATGCGCGAGAAGATTTTCAAGAACATGTCGAAACGAGCGGCCGAAATGCTGGCAGACGATCTGGAGGCCATGGGGCCAATCCGGGTCTCCGAGGTGGAGGCTGCCCAGAAGGAGATCCTCTCCATCGCCCGCCGTCTGGCCGATGCAGGCGAAATCATGCTGGGCTCCGGCGGTGGCGAGGAGTTCCTCTAGACCATGACCAACTCATGGAACCTGTCTGCCAGCCCAGTATGCGGTCATGGCAAGGAGCGGCGCGAATAGATGAACAACAAGCTGCGTGGCTATGTACGGCCTGAAGGGGAAGAGACCCGGGTAGAGACCTGGGGCTGGCCCGAAATGGATGTGGCGGTCGAGACCGAGACCAATGCTCTCGGTCTTGCCCCTGACTGGTATCAACAGGAAGAGGAGGTGGTGGAACCGGAGCCTGAACAGGAGCCGACTCCCAGCATCACCGCCGAAGAGCTCGAAGCGATCCGTCAGGCGGCTTGGGAAGAAGGGATGGCTGAGGGGCGCGAGGCTGGCTATGCCAAAGGGCTCGAAGAGGGCAAGCTGGAAGGACTGCAACAGGGGCACTCGGCCGGTCTCGAGCAGGGGCGGGAAGAGGGACTGGCCATGGGGCGCGATCTGGTTGAGCAGGAGATCGCTCACTGGCAGGGGCTCGCCGCCCGCCTCGCCAATCCCCTGATTGAGCTGGATCAGGCGGTAGAGCAGCAACTGGTCGCGCTGGTGATGCAACTTTCCCGCGCGCTCATTCGCCATGAAGCCGAGACCTCTCCCCGCATCCTGCTGGAGGCACTCAAGGAGGGGCTGGCATTGCTGCCCGCCGCCGAGCAGGGGGTGACTCTGATGCTGCATCCCGATGACATCACGCGAGTCGAGCAGGCATTTGGCGCCGACGAGTGCGCCAGACGCCACTGGCGATTGCAGAGTGATCCCACCCTCTCCCCTGGCGATCTGCAACTGGCTACTGAACTCTCCAGCATCGATTTGACCCTCTCCGGGCGCATCGATCAGTTGCTGCGCAACTTCTTGCGGGACAACGCGTCGCAGAACCCGGCTTCGCAGGATCCACGCCCATAACCGATGCCTGACGATGTCGTCCGGTTGCACTTTTTAGTTCCCAGGAGGCCAGATGAGCAGCTCGCTACTGAACCGGTTGCAAGGGTACAAGGTACGCGACAGCGCCCCCAAACCGCCGGTTGCCGGCAAATTGACCAGGGTGGTGGGGCTCACCCTAGAAGCCATCGGTTGCCGTGCCGCCATCGGAGCCTTGTGTCGCATCGACACTCTCGAGGGAACTCTGGAGGCTGAAGTAGTGGGGTTCTCGGGCGATCGCCTCTATCTGATGCCGAGCGAACAGCTCAAGGGGGTGATCCCCGGTGCCCGGGTGGTGCCCGTCACCGAAGAACATGGCATACCGGTTGGCATGAACCTGCTTGGCCGGGTCATCGACGGTATCGGCCAGCCGCTCGATGGCCTCGGCCCCATTCTCTCCTCCCGGACTGTGCAGTTTGCTCAGCATCGCATCAACCCGCTCTCTCGCCGCCCGATCCATCAGCCGATGGATGTAGGGGTGCGTGCCATCAATGCCGTGCTGACGGTGGGTCAGGGCCAGCGAATGGGGCTGTTTGCCGGTTCTGGTGTCGGTAAATCGGTGCTGCTTGGCATGATGACCCGCGGCTCGGTGGCGGATGTGGTAGTGGTCGGCCTCATCGGTGAACGGGGCCGGGAGGTGAAAGAGTTTATCGAAGATATTCTGGGGGAGGAGGGGCGTGCCCGCTCCGTGGTGGTGGCGGCCCCTGCCGATGCCTCGCCGCTGATGCGGCTAAAGGGATGTGAAACGGCGCTGGCCATCGCTGAATATTTTCGCGATCAGGGGCTCAATGTGTTGCTGCTGATGGACTCACTGACCCGTTATGCCCAAGCCCAGCGTGAAATCGCCCTGGCGGTGGGGGAGCCGCCGGCCACCAAGGGATATCCACCCTCGGTCTTTGCCAAATTACCTGCGCTGGTGGAGCGAGCGGGAAACGGCAGTGACGGCCAGGGCTCCATCACCGCCTTCTTCACCGTACTGACCGAGGGGGATGATCTGCAGGACCCCATTGCTGATGCGGCGCGGGCGATTCTCGATGGCCACATTGTGTTGTCGCGCGAACTGGCCGACGCAGGCCACTATCCGGCTATCGATATCGAAAAGTCCATCAGCAGGGTCATGCCCATGGTCACTTCGCCGGAACATATGGAGTTGGCGCGGACCCTCAAGCAGTTTTACTCCCTCTATCAGCAGAACCGGGATCTCATTACTATCGGTGCCTACAGTCAGGGTTCTGATCCGCGTATCGACCGAGCCATCATTCAAAAACCCTATCTGGATCAGTTCTTGCAACAGGGGATGCGTGAGGTCATTCATTACGATGATGGCCTGCAAGCCTTGCAGATGGTGGCGATGCCCTTGATGCGTTGATGACGGTTGGGAAGAGAGGGTGAGGCTATGAGTAAAGGGTTGCTATTGTTGGCTGAGCGGCTGGCTGAGGCCGAGCAGCAGTGTGCTCTGGCTCTGGTAAAAGCGCAGCAGGACCTCAAGCTGTTTATGGATCAGCAAAATGCTCTCAACCAGTACCGCCAAATCTATCACCAGCAGTGGACCGATCGAGGCTTGCAGGGGATCTCACCCCAGCAAAACAGCCAGTATCACGCCTTTATCAACAAGCTCGAGCAGGCTGCTACCCAGCAATACGAAGGGGTGCTGCAGGTACGTCAGGCTCTGGAGCAACGTCGTGAAGAGTGGCTGGCGGCTCAGCAGCGGCGCAAGGCGGTAGAGCTGTTGCTGGAGAAGCAGGCCAGCCGCGAGCAGCAGAAAGCCCAGCGTCAGGAGCAGAAAATGCTGGATGAGTACGCCATGTTGCGGCGTTTTCATCAAGCTGGCCTGTAACTTGCTTTGATCTGGACATTGTCGGCGGCTATCTCGTTGGGGCCGCCAGAATTCAGGGATGCCATCATGATGCAGACAGTGCTGACACAAACGCCTTCGGTTCCGACTAACGGATTGGATAAAGCGCCTCTGAACGGCGCTTCCGAGAGCAATGGCATTGATATGGTGGGGAGCGAGAGCAAGGGGGATTTCGCCTCGCTGATTGCAAAGGTCCAGGGCAGTGAACAGGGTGTTGCTGATAGCAATCAGAGCGTTAAGACTCTTCAGTCTGCCAAATCTTTGGCGACCGAGAGTGCCTCTTCCCACGAGGAGCCCAGCAAGGAGCAGGATCCTGACGCCGACAACAAGGTGGAGGAGGTTCCCGCTACCGACTTTCTGCTGCGTCTGCAAGACTCCCTCAAGCTTGATACCTCGCTAGTGACACCCCAGCTGGTGGTGGCAGCCCAACAGAGCGCCACTGCGCTAGACGGCAATCCGTTGCCGCAAGAGGGTGAGCAGGAGAGCATTGGGCTTGATGAAAGCGCGCTGGCCCCTGCCGCTTCCAGGATTGTCCGCCAGCTTGCTGGTCAGACCGGGGCGCAATCGCCGTTGGCCACGACCGTCACATTGACCCCGGACACCACAGTATCGCCCTCTGCGGCGCGAGTGGTGGCGCAGGGCGACGCATCATCCTCCGTCGTTCTCTCCCATGCGGCCTTCTCCTCTGGGGAGGAAGCTGTTGCCCCCCCATCGGATCAGCAGTCTGGGGAGAAAGTCTCTGCCAAGGGAGAACCGCTCGGGGCGGATGGCAAGCCAACCAAGCCCCTTACGGGGGCAGAGCGAATGACTCTGCTGGCCAAGGTGCTGCCGGTCGATGAGTCGGCCAGTACTACCAAGTCTGTTGAGTCACTCGTAGCGAAAGAGGGGGACGACAGCAAATCCGGCTCCTCAGCCAATGGTGTGGTGACCGGCAAGGGACCAACGGCGCAAGTCGTGACACAGGGGACTGTACTCAAGACATTCAGCGAGGGGCTCAAGCAACCTGATGCGGGCACCGTAACCACAACCGCTGAGAGCCTTGGCATGGCTGGCAAGGGGGCTGAGAAGCGTGCCGCCGAGGTGAGTCAGCAGACAGCCACTACCACAGTAGCCAATCAAGGTTCGGCACCGGTGATGATGACGCAAAGTGCCGCGGCTCAGGGGAGTGTGACGGTAAATGCGACGACTCAGACCGATAGCACTGCCGCTCCCGTGATGGTGGCGCCGCAGCAGGTGTTGGCCCAGGCCGAATCTCAGGGGCCACAAGCACCGCTGTCGAGCATTTCAGCCGGCATCAAGCAGATGGAAGTGACCGGTACCGACGAGGTGCGCAAAGCGATTCAGCAGGAGCTGAAACCGAAGGTCGGTGAGGCGGAGAAGAGTCTTGTTGCTACAACATCGAACAGTGAGAGCAGCCAGAGCCAGACTGTGCAGCATGGCCAGAACAGTCAGCCCCAGCCACAGCCACAGGTTGCCGAAAGCCGGGCGCCCGCCACTGAGGCTACGTTGCGCCGTGAACCGCAGAATTTACCCCATCTGAAACTGGCCAGTCAGGAAGCGCCTGCCGAATTGCACCAAAAGGTCAACGTGATGCTGGCCGAAAAACTGCAACAGGCGGAAATTCAGCTTGACCCCCTCGGTCTTGGCAAGATGAAGATCCAAATCCAGATTGGAGCGGACAGTCAGGCTAACGTCCATTTCGTTGTTCAGCATGGACAGACTCGCGAGATGCTGGAGCAGGCGATGCCTCGTCTGCGTGAAATGCTGGCAGGGCAGGGGATCCAGCTTGGCCAGACGCAGGTTCAACAGCAGTCGCAGCAACAGCAACAGCAGGGTCAGCCCACTTTTGGCGGGCAGGGGCAGCAGGGCCAGGGTGGCGGTCAGTCACATGCGGGTAACAGGCTGGTTGAGGGAGAACTCACCACAGCCAACCTCAGTTTGCTGGTGGAATCGACAAACGGCTCCGGAATAGATTTCTATGCTTGATGCAATCCCGAGTAAGTTTATGATATCGAACAAGTTTGAGACTAGGGTGGACAAGGGATGGCTGACGATAACGAATTGACGCTAAAAGACCCGGCTGCGGGCAAGAAAAAGAAGCTGATCATTATCATTGCCCTGGCGGTTATTTTGCTGGGCGGTGGTGGAGCTGGTGCCTGGTTTATGCTCTCCGGCTCGGATGCGCCCCCTGCAGAAGCGGCGGAGGGGGCCGAGGCCCAACCCAAGGTGGAAGCCCCCCAGCCATCTCTTTATGTCGGGATGCCACGCCCCTTTGTCTTCAACGTCGCGGGTGCCCAGCGGGATCGGTTGGTGCAGATCAAGATCCAGTTGATGGTGCGCGGCACCGCCGACGAGACGTTGGCCAAACAGAATATTCCCCTGATTGAAGGTACCTTGCTGCGGGTGTTCAGTGCGGCCAGTGCCGAACAGCTGATGACCTTTGAAGGCAAGGAGAAGCTGCGCAAAGATTCACTGGAAGAGTGCCGTCGGGTGCTCAAGGACCTGGTCTCTTCCCCCGTTATCGAACAAGTGCTGTTTACCGGCTTTGTAATGCAGTAGGTGAAGCGTGAGCGATCTGTTAAGTCAGGACGAAATTGATGCCCTCTTGCACGGTGTCGATGATGTCGAAGAGGAAGAGATAGGCGGCGCCGGAGACCCCGGTGTTGCCCAGTTTGACTTCTCCTCCCAGGACCGCATCGTCCGTGGCCGGATGCCAACCCTGGAGCTGGTGAACGAACGTTTTGCCCGCCACATGCGGATCAGCCTGTTCAACATGATGCGCCGTACCGCCGAGGTCTCCATCAACGGCGTACAGATGCTGAAGTTTGGCGAGTATGTTCATACCCTGTTCGTGCCGACCAGCCTCAACATGGTGCGTTTCCGACCATTGAAAGGAACCGCACTCATCACCATGGAGGCGCGGCTGGTTTTCATCCTGGTGGAGAACTTCTTTGGTGGTGACGGTCGCTACCACGCCAAGATTGAGGGACGTGAATTCACGCCGACCGAGCGCCGGATCATCCAGATGTTGCTCAAACTGGTGTTTGAGGATTACAAGGATGCCTGGGCGCCGGTGATGGACGTAGGGTTTGAGTATCTCGACTCTGAAGTGAACCCGGCGATGGCCAACATCGTCAGCCCGACTGAAGTGATCGTGGTGAGCTCCTTTCACATCGAACTTGATGGTGGTGGCGGTGATTTCCACGTGGCTATGCCTTACTCCATGCTGGAGCCGATCCGTGAACTGCTTGATGCCGGTGTGCAGAGTGACAAGGGTGATACAGACGTGCGCTGGAGCAAGGCGCTGCGCGACGAGATCATGGATGTAAAAGTCGAGTTGAGGGCCAAACTGCTGGAGACCGAGCTTACACTGCGTGAGCTGATGGAGCTGCAGCCGGGAGATATTATTCCGGTCGACATGCCTGAACATCTGCTGGTTTATGTGGAAGATTTGCCCACCTTCCACGCCAAGATGGGGCGGACGAAGGAGAATGTGGCACTCAAGATCACCGACAAGCTCAAGCGCCCGGAAGGGGTCAAGACCGAGATGCATCTGGTGACCCGGGGCGGTGTACGTATCGATGGTGAGGCCGAGCTGGAAGAGCTTGAGCGCAGCATCGAAGAACAACAGCGTTAATCGACGGTTTGCGGTTATGGACTGTCACGAAGCGGTATAAGGAAACAAGATGAGCGGAACAGAGGAAGAGGATCTGATGGCTGATGCCTGGGCGGCAGCACTGGAGGAGCAGGTGACGGCGGAAGCCAAACCGGCTCCGCTGGAAGAGCTCAAGGACGATGCCCCTATCAGTGCCGAGGAGCGGCGCAAGCTTGACACCATTCTGGATATTCCGGTCACCATCTCGATGGAGGTCGGTCGCAGCCAGATCAGCATTCGTAATCTGCTGCAGCTCAACCAGGGCTCGGTGGTGGAGCTGGATCGGGTGGCAGGCGAGCCGCTGGACGTGCTGGTCAACGGTACCCTGATCGCCCACGGCGAGGTGGTGGTGGTAAACGACAAGTTCGGTATTCGCCTGACTGATGTCATCAGCCAGATTGAACGGATTAAGAAACTCAAATGATGCGTCTGCTGCTGTTGTTGCTGCCACTGCCGGTATTTGCCGAGGTGGGGGGGGCAGCAAATGCTCCCAGCCTGAGCTCTTGGCTGATCTCCAGCCTGATGGTGATCGGGCTTATTTTGGTGCTGGGTTTTTTGCTCAAGAAGAGCAAGATTGCCAACGCCATGGGGGGCGGACAGATGAGAGTGATCGCCACGCTGCCAGTGGGATACAAGGAGAAGTTGCTGGTGGTCAAGGTGGGTGAGCAGCAGTTGCTGCTAGGGGTGACGCCACAGCAGGTCAACTTTCTCTATCGGCTGGAGGAGCCGCTGGACGAGCAGCAGCCGCAGGCATTTTCCCAGCAGCTGGGTAAATTGATGGGCAAACATGAAAAAAACTAACGGCTTGTTGTGGCAAACCGGATGGCTGGCTTGCCTGTTGATCCCGCTGTTTTACGCCTGGCCTGCGTTGGCGCAGGATGGTATGTCGGCAGTGACAGTCAAGACCATGGGAGATGGCTCTCAGGAGTACAGCCTGACCCTGCAAGTGCTGGCGTTGATGACCGCGCTCTCCTTCTTGCCGGCCATGGTCATCATGATGACCTCGTTTACCCGCATCATCATAGTGTTGGGTATCTTGCGTCAGGCGATCGGTCTGCAACAGAGCCCCTCCAACCAGGTGTTGATCGGTATTGCCTTATTCATGTCGTTTTTCATCATGTCGCCGGTGCTGGATCGTATCAATGATGAGGCGCTGCAGCCCTATCTGTCCGAAACCATTCAGGCCAAGGAGGCGCTGGAACGGGCTGAATTGCCCATCCACCAGTTCATGCTGGCTCAGACCCGGATAAAGGATCTCAATACCTTCATGGAGATCGCCAACGTACAGGTAGAGAAGCCTGCCGATGTGCCGCTGCGTGTGCTGATCCCGGCCTTTGTTACCAGCGAACTGAAAACAGCCTTCCAGATTGGCTTTATGCTGTTCTTGCCGTTTCTGGTCATCGATCTGGTGGTCGCCAGCATCCTGATGGCGATGGGGATGATGATGCTCTCGCCGATGATCGTCTCGCTGCCTTTCAAGCTGATGCTATTTGTGATGGTGGATGGCTGGAACCTGATCCTGGGATCGCTGGCTAGCAGTTTCGGACTGGGTGCCGGTTAACCGGTCGCGAGCAAGGAGCCAGAACATGAGTCCCGAAACCTTTGTCGACGTCTTTCGTGAGGCGCTCTGGCTGGTCAATATCATGGTAAGTGCCGTTATCTTGCCCAGTTTGGCTATAGGTCTGGTTGTCGCCATCTTTCAGGCCGCTACCTCCATCAACGAACAGACCCTGAGCTTTCTGCCACGTCTCATCGTGACACTGCTTGCGCTGGGTGCCGGTGCTCACTGGGGAATGCAGAGTCTGATGGACTTCTTCATCCTGATGGTTAATCAAATTCCCGAGGTGGTGGGGTGACCTATACCACCGCTCTGATCATGGAGTGGTTGTCTGCCATTCTCTGGCCACTGGCCAGAATAAGCAGCCTTTTCATGGTTATGGCGGTATTTGGTAGCCGGCTGGTCGCCGCACGGATCAGGTTGGGGCTGGCGGTAGCCGTGACGTTTCTGGTTGCTCCTCTGCTTCCTCCCATGCCTCCTGTGGAGCTCTTCTCTGCCGGCAGTTTTCTGGTCTTGGGCCAGCAACTGCTCATCGGTATTGCGTTGGGGTTGATGACCCAGTTTCTGATGGAGAGCTTCGTGATGGCGGGGCAGGTGATCGCCATGCAAACCAGCCTGGGTTTTGCCACCCTGGTGGATCCGATGAATGGCCAGTCGGCCCCTGTGGTCGGTCAGTTTTATCTGATGCTGGCGACCCTGGTATTTCTGGCGCTCGATGGTCATCTGGTGATGCTGCGCCTGGTGATCCTCAGTTTTGAGACGCTCCCCATCTCCGATAGCGGTTTGTCTGTCTCTTCGATGCAAACACTGAGCGCATTCCTGGGGGTCATGTATCAGGCCTCGCTGGTGATGGCTCTCTCTGCCATCGTGGCTTTGCTGCTTATCAACTTCGCTTTTGGCGTGATGACCCGGGCTGCCCCCCAGCTCAATATTTTCAGTATCGGTTTTGCCGTCAGCATGATGTCGGGTTTGCTTATCCTCTGGCTCACTATCGGCGGTTTCCTCGGCCATTTCGACACCTTGTGGGAGCGGGTGCAGGAGGTCAGTTGCGAGCTGATCGACACCCAATGTTTCGGAGGTGTCAATGGCTGATACCGACCAGGAACGTACCGAACAACCCACGGGCAAACGACTGCAACAAGCCCGTGAAAAAGGGCAGATTGCACGTTCAAAAGAGCTGGGAACTGCCAGCGTACTGCTGTCAGCCGTCTTTGGCCTGCTGTTGATCAAGGGTTACCTGGCGAGCGCCATGCTCAAGGTGGTGACTATGGGCTTCACGCTAAACAGAGAGCAGGCTTTCGATCCCAATGCCATGGTAGCCATGGTGCCGGCGCTGCTGGGGGAACTGGTGTTTCCGCTCGGACTGCTCTTCGCTCTGGTCGCCATCGCGGCTTTTATCGGCAATATCCTGATGGGGGGAATGAACTTCTCCACTGAGGCAATGATGCCGAAATTCAGCAAGATGAGCCCCATCAGCGGGTTCAAGCGAATGTTTGGAGTGCAGTCACTGATCGAGCTGGTAAAGTCCATCGCCAAGGTGGTGTTCATTACTCTGTTTGCCTGGTGGATGCTCTCAAGCCAGTTTAATCATCTGCTCAACCTCTCCATGGAGGGCTTTCCCGGCGGTATCATAGATGCCCTTGACCTTTTTTTGTGGATGCTGATCATCCTTTGCTGTGCCTTGTTGCCCATTGTGGCCATCGATGTGCCGTTCCAGCAATGGAACCATATGCGTCAGCTCAAGATGACCAAGCAGGAGGTGAAGGACGAGTTCAAGGATAGCGAGGGTAAACCCGAGGTAAAGGGCAAGATCCGCCAGTTGCAGATGCAGATGGCGATGCGCCGGATGATGGGGGATGTACCCAAGGCCGATGTGGTGATCACCAACCCGACCCACTACTCGGTGGCGCTCAAGTATGATGTGGGCAAACCCGGTGCCGCACCCAAGGTCGTGGCCAAGGGCACTGATGAAATTGCAATGAAGATCAGGGAGATAGCCAGAGAATACGAGATACCCATCATGCCGTCACCGGCCTTGACCCGGGCTATCTACCACTCTACCGAGTTGGGCCGCGAGATTCCGGAAGGGCTGTTTGCGGCGGTTGCTCAGGTTCTGGCCTATGTCTTCCAGCTCAAGAAATTCCGCCGTGGCCAGGGGCGCCGTCCTCAGCCGTTGGCCAAGGATCTCCCCATTCCGACCGAATATCGCAAATGACAAAGTTCTGACGCTGTAAAAGTAAATTCATTGTATTTCAATGTTTTGCATTGTTGGCTTAATGTTTGCTTTAATCTGGCACCAGCAGGTTGACATTGAGAAGAGCGATGGATTTCAAGGCAGTATTGGGCCAGTTAAAACAGTCTCGGGGAGTGTTGAGCAAAGGCCTTGGTACCCCTCTGCTGGTATTGGCTGCGCTCGGCATGGTGGTGTTACCCATCCCCCCGCTGATGCTGGATGTGCTCTTCTCTTTCAACATTGCGCTCTCTATCGTGGTGCTGCTGGTATCCGTTTATACCCGGCGCCCCCTCGAATTTGCTGCCTTCCCGACCGTATTGCTGCTCGCCACCTTGCTGCGGCTGGCGTTGAACGTGGCCTCGACCCGGGTGGTGCTGCTGGAAGGTCACAATGGCAGTGCAGCGGCAGGCCATGTGATCGAGGCATTCGGTAACGTGGTGATCGGCGGCAACTATGCGGTCGGTATCATCGTCTTTACCATCCTGATGATCATCAACTTTGTAGTTATCACCAAGGGTGCCGGGCGGATCGCGGAAGTGAGTGCCCGTTTTACCCTGGATGCGATGCCGGGTAAACAGATGGCTATCGATGCCGATTTGAATGCCGGTCTCATCAATCAGGAAGAGGCGAAGAAGCGTCGCCTTGATGTAACCCAGGAAGCCGATTTCTATGGCTCCATGGATGGTGCCTCCAAGTTCGTCAAAGGTGATGCGATAGCAGGCATCATGATCCTCTTCATCAACATCATCGGCGGTTTCATCATCGGGATGATGCAGCATCATCTTACCTTCAGCGAGTCTGCCGAGATCTATACCCTGCTGGCGATCGGTGACGGTCTGGTGGCGCAGATCCCCTCCCTGCTGCTCTCCATCGCCGCTGCCATCATAGTGACCCGTCAGAATACCGATCAGGATATGGGCACAGCGGTATTAGGCCAACTGTTCGATAACCCCAAGGCCTTGATCATCTCTGCCGGTATCCTGCTGATGATGGGGTTGGTGCCGGGGATGCCGCACTTCGCCTTCCTGAGTCTGGGGGCGCTCGCTGCCGCCGGAGCCTGGTGGTTGTTGCGTCGCGAGAAACTGGCGGTAGCCAAAGCAGCCAGTGGCGAGTTGATGCCGACCAGTGCAGACCAGCCATCGCATGAGCAGAAAGAGTTGAGCTGGGACGATGTGATGCCGGTAGACATCATCGGGCTGGAAGTGGGTTACCAGCTAATCCCGCTGGTGGATCGCAATCAGGGGGGCGAACTGCTCAACCGGATCAAAGGGGTGCGCAAGAAACTCTCGCAAGAGCTGGGCTTTCTGGTGCCTGCCGTCCACATTCGCGACAACCTGGATCTGGCACCCAACCAATATCGCATCACCTTGATGGGAGTCAGTACCGGCGAGGCCAACGTCTACCATGATAAAGAGATGGCCATCAACCCGGGGCAGGTATTCGGCCAAATTCAGGGGATTGCCACCCGGGATCCCGCGTTTGGACTTGAAGCAGTGTGGGTAGCCAAGGAGCAGGTGTCACAGGCGCAGACCCTGGGGTATACAGTGGTGGATA
Organism: Aeromonas sp. 604282; assembly: GCF_049170575.1. Lineage (NCBI taxonomy): Bacteria > Pseudomonadati > Pseudomonadota > Gammaproteobacteria > Aeromonadales > Aeromonadaceae > Aeromonas > Aeromonas sp. 604282. The sequence goes on from NZ_JAAKMV010000003.1 coordinate 88,909, forward strand.
CTGCGACCGTAGTTGCCACCCATTTGAGCCAGATCTTGACCAACCATGCGTCACTGTTGCTCGGCCATGACGAGGTACAGCAGTTGCTCGACATGATTGGCAAACATCAGAGCAAACTGGTCGAAGGGCTTGTGCCTGAAGTGATCAGCATGGGTAACCTTGTGAAGGTATTGCAGAATTTGCTCAATGAAGGGGTGCCAATTCGCGATATGCGCACTATCCTGCAGACCCTGGTGGAATACGCGCCGCGCAGCCCGGATCCGGAAGTGCTCACCGCGGCTTGCCGGATTGCCCTGCGTCGCCTGATTGTTCAGGAGATTGCCGGCCCTGATCCCGAGCTACCGGTGATCACATTGGCACCTGAATTGGAACGTATATTGCATCAGTCTTTGCAAGCGGGTGGTGGTGATGGCGCCGGTATTGAGCCGGGTCTGGCGGAGCGAATGCAGCGTTCACTGGTGGAAGCCACTCAACGACAAGAACTGGAAGGCCAACCGGCTGTGCTTCTGACATCGGGGATCCTGCGTAATACCCTGGCGAAATTTGTCAAGAATGCCATTCCTGGATTACGTGTGCTGTCCTATCAGGAAGTGCCGGACGACAAGCAGATTCGCATCGTCAGTGCGGTAGGGCAGAACTAGTTAGCGGAGACGACGGGTGAAGATTAAGCGGTTTTTTGCCAAGGACATGCGAACGGCTCTGGCCGAGGTCAAGGAGACGCTCGGGCCCGATGCCGTCATCATGTCCAACAAGAAGGTTACCGGGGGGGTAGAGATAGTCGCCGCTGTTGATTATCAATCCCAGGTTCCGGGCCCCAAAGATGCGCCGGTTCGCCGTCAGCTGAACGATGAGAGCGTCAATATTTCGTCTGCTGCTCGGCAGATGACCCGTCCCGAGCCCGCAAAGGTTCAGGAACAGAACGAACATTATGCTGATACCCTGGCCGCCCTCCTCGCGCGTCAGCAGAAACTGAAGCCTGGCAATGGGGCTCCCATGGGCAACACCCAATCGGCTGGTCTGGCTGCTGCCAATGCAGTGCCCAGAACGCTGGCCGAGCAGGGACAGTGGGGCACAGTCCCGGAACCTGCCAAACCCAAGGCGCGTGTCGTATCCGGCCAACGGGCCCATCAACCTGCCCAGCGGGATCAGGAGATGGAGGGGATGCGCAAGGAGATGGCCAGCATCCGTAAACTGCTGGAGCACCAGATCTCGGGTCTGATGTGGCAGGAGGTTGAACGACGCGAGCCGATGCGTGCCCTGCTCATCAAAGAGCTCAAGAAGATGGGCTTTGACGATGCGTTTTCCGATCAACTGGCGGGGCTGATCCCTGAAGACATGCCTATCCATCAGGCGATGGCCCAGTTGGCTGAAGTGTTGACGGCTCAGCTCAAGATCAGTGAAGACGAAATTTTACGTCAGGGGGGCGCGGTTGCTCTGCTGGGGCCAACAGGGGTGGGCAAGACGACCACCATCGCCAAATTGGCCGCCCGTTTTGCCATGAAGTATGGCGCCGAGCAGGTGGCCCTTATCACCACTGACAACTACCGGATCGGGGCTCATGAGCAATTACAGACTTATGGCCGGATCATGGGCTGTCCGGTACGTCAGGTGCGTGATGCCGAAGAGCTGGCCAATGCCCTCTATCAGTTCCGCCACCGCCGGCTGGTATTGATCGATACGGCAGGCGTGGGGCAACGGGATATCCGGCTGACCGAGCAGCTCGATACCCTGGTCAAAAATGCCAAGGTGAGGATCCGCAGCTATCTGGTGATGTCGGCAACTTCCCAGCGTCGGGTAATGCAGGAAGCGGTTGACCATTTCCGGCGCATTCCCTTGAGCGGCTGCATACTTACAAAGTTGGATGAGAGTCTGAATCTGGGCGAAGTAATTAACGTGTGTATCCAGAATGCCTTGCCTATCAGTTACATCACAGATGGGCAGCGGGTTCCGGAAGATATTCAGGTTGCCAATGCGGCGCAGCTCGTCGGAGCGGCCATGGGCTCGCTGGAGCGAGAAACAGAGGAGCCCTATTTCTGGGGCACAGGCTTTGGCGAGGCCGAAGATTCGGAGTTTTATGAGTAACATGTATATGGATCAGGCGAGTGGTCTGCGCAAAATGCGTCAAAACAATAGAGTAAAAGTGATCGCCGTTTCCGGTGGTAAAGGTGGCGTAGGCAAGACCAACGTGACCCTGAACGTGGCGGGAGCCATGGCGGCCCAAGGCAAACGGGTGATGGTGCTGGATGCTGACCTTGGTCTGGCAAATGTTGACGTCATGCTTGGGTTGCGGGTTCATCGCAATCTCTCTCACGTGCTGGCAGGCGAGTGCACGATCGACGACATTATCGTTGAGGGACCGTACGGCATGATGATTGTGCCTGCAACCTCGGGGACCCAGTCTATGGTCGAGCTTTCGCCGGTACAACATGCCGGACTGATCCGCGCCTTCAGCGAGATGAAGACCCAGGTTGATATTCTGATGGTGGATACGGCGGCGGGGATCTCGGACATGGTGCTGAGTTTCACCCGCGCCGCGCAGGACATCATGGTGGTGGTGTGTGACGAGCCTACCTCTATTACCGATGCCTATGCCCTTATCAAGATCCTTTCCAAAGAGCACGGTGTATTTCGCTTCAAGGTAGTGGCAAACATGGTACGCAGCCTGCGCGAAGGGCAGGAGCTTTTTGCCAAGCTGACCCGGGTAACGGATCGTTTCCTCGATACGTCACTGGAACTGGTTGCCTGCGTGCCTTATGACACCAATTTACGCGCAGCAGTACGCAAGCAGAAACTGATTGTCGAGGCGTTTCCCAAGTCGCCGGCGGCTTTGGCTTTCCGCGCATTGGCCAACAAAGCGGCTAGCTGGCCGGTACCCAACCAGCCTGGCGGTCATCTGGAGTTTTTCCTGGAGAATCTGTTACAGACTCAGGCCACCACACAGGAAGGTTCCCGTGAATAAAGCCCAAGCGTACTTGCGTCATCAGGATTCCTATCTGCTGGTAGAGCGCCATGCTCCACTGGTCAAGCGGATTGCCCAGCATTTGCTGGCTCGCCTGCCAAGCAGTGTCTTGCTGGATGACCTGATCCAGGCAGGTATGATTGGGCTTCTCGAAGCGTCGCGGAACTTTGATGGTAGCAAGGGGGCCAGTTTCGAGACCTATGCCGGGATTCGTATCCGTGGTGCCATGCTGGATGAGATCCGGCGTGGTGACTGGGTGCCTCGTTCCGTGCATCGAAACAGCCGAGCGATTGCAGAAGCGATCGAAAATGTTGAGCAAGCCAATGGACGGGATGCTCGTGATACGGAAGTCGCAGCGCAAATGGGAGTCTCTCTCGCTGATTATCATGCCATGTTGCAGGATGTCTCCTGCGGCAAGATCATCGGTATCGAGGATTTGGGGGTCAGTGAGGATGTGATCGGTAACCCTGATGAAGCACCGTCAGGCTCCGGGTTTGATGAACTGGCCGCAGAACGATTTCAAATTCAACTGTCGGAGCAAATCGGTCGCTTACCAGAGAGAGAAGCTCTGGTTCTCTCTCTTTACTACGATGAAGAGCTGAATTTACGTGAAATTGGTGAGGTTTTGAATGTAAGTGAGTCTCGAGTGAGTCAGATACATAGCCAAGCAATGCACAGACTGCGCGCTCGTTTGAGAGATTGGCATCTATAAGTGTTTGTACTGGCTACACTGAGATGAAACTCTAAGGCATAATCCGCATGACACAACCCATTTTTAGCATCATGTAAGTGAGCCACTCAGGTGGCTATTGAGGAGGGAATTTTGGACAAGAACATGAAAATCCTCATTGTTGACGATTTTTCAACGATGCGCCGGATTATCAAGAACTTGCTGCGCGACCTTGGGTTCAACAATACCCATGAAGCGGATGATGGCAACACAGCACTGCCGATGCTGAAAAATGGTGATTTCCAGTTTGTGGTTACTGACTGGAACATGCCAGGCATGCAAGGTATCGACCTGCTGAAAGCCATTCGTGTCGATGAGAAGCTCAAGCATCTGCCGGTGCTGATGGTGACGGCGGAAGCCAAACGTGAGCAGATCATTGAAGCCGCGCAAGCCGGCGTTAACGGTTATATCGTCAAGCCTTTCACTGCAGCAACGCTCAAAGAAAAACTCGACAAAATTTTTGAACGCCTTGGCTAAGGAGCTGCAGGGATGATGGCCAAAACGAGAGCAATGATTTCGCTCGACCAGGCAAGGATGCTTGTTGCTCATCTGGAGCAAGGTGAATTCGAGCTGGCCGATGAACTGCTTGCCAATGTATGTGCCCCCAACGCAGCCGATCTGTTTGAAAAAGTTGGTCAGCTGACCCGACAACTGCATAACTCACTTCAAGAATTTCGTCTCGACCCCCGAATTCCCGATTTGGCCACCCATGACATTCCCGATGCGAGGGAGCGCCTCAATTACGTCATAGATATGACCGACAAGGCTGCTAATCGCACCATGGATGCGGTAGAGGCCAGTCTGCCAATAGCGGATCGCCTGAATGATAATATCCAGCTGGTGATGCCCAACTGGAATGCACTGATGTCCAGAGATATGAGCGTGGGGCAGTTTAAGTCCTTATGCCATCAACTTGATGATTTCATTAAGGCTTCTGAGTCAGATGCCGATAAGTTACGACAACTGCTGACAGAAATTCTGATGGCACAAGACTTTCAGGATTTGACAGGCCAGATGATCCGCAAGGTCATAAAACTGGTTCAGGAAGTTGAAACAAAATTAATAGAAATGCTGACTATGTTTGGTGAGGCTGCAGCTGAGCATTCAACTCGTACTCTCCCTGTGAACGGGATTGAAGCCGAAGGCCCAATCATGAATCCAGAGGCGCGTGCCGATGTAGTCAATGGTCAGGATGATGTGGACGATCTGCTGTCTAGCTTGGGATTCTAATGGAGTGACGCATGGCCTTCGAAGTTGATGAAGACATACTGCAAGACTTTCTGGTCGAAGCATCCGAAATATTGGAACAGTTGTCTGAGCAACTGGTCGACTTGGAAAAGCGGCCTGATGACAAGAATCTGTTAAATGCCATCTTTCGCGGTTTCCATACCGTAAAAGGCGGTGCCGGTTTCCTGTCTTTGGGGGAGTTGGTTGACGTATGCCACGGCGCTGAAAACGTATTTGATATCTTGCGTAATGGCAAGCGAACCGTGACTGCCGAACTGATGGACGTGATCCTGCAAGCGCTGGACGCCATAAACGTCATGTTCGCCCAAGTACAAAACCGTGAAGCGCCAAGTCCTGCGTCTGATGATCTGCTCCATGACCTCCACGAGTTGTGCAAGCCTGAAGGAGAAGAGCAACTCCGAACCGCGACAAGTGGCGCTATTGCCATGGAGCAGGAGGCTGTCACTCCTGTTGTTGAGGTTGTCTCCGACCCCGAGGTTGTTGAACCGATAAACCAGGCCAGCGATCCTGCTCCTGTTAACGGGGGCGGCTCCATCGACGAGATTTCAGCTGATGAATTCGAGCGTCTGCTGGATGAGCTGCATGGCGTAGGGGGCACACCAGCCAAGAGTGCGCCAGGAGCGACTGTTGCTGGCGAATCTGGCGATATCACCGATGATGAGTTTGAGGCCTTGCTGGACCAGCTCCATGGCCAGGGACAGCACATGGGGGCGCCAGAGGTGAATCCTCTGAAATCGGTGCAAAAAGAGGTGGACGAGCTTATCGATGATGATGAGTTTGAGCGTCTGCTTGATGAATTGCATGGTCGTGGCCAAGGTCCTCAGAGTAGTATGGCACCTGCCGCACCTGCCGCACCTGCCGCACCTGCCGCACCTGCCGCACCTGCCGCACCTGCCGCGGTGACTCCGTCCAAACCGGCCACTCCTGTAGCCAAACCTGCACAGGCTGATCCCGCAAAACCTGCCGAAGCAGCCAAGGCATCAGCGCCTGCCGCCAAGGCTACGCCAGCTCCTGCCGAAAACAGTGCAGTGCAAAGCGATACGACGGTGCGGGTGGATACCAAGACCCTTGATGTCATTATGAACATGGTAGGTGAGTTGGTACTGGTTCGTAACCGGCTGGTGAGTCTGGGTATTGCCAGTAATGATGAAGAGATGTCAAAGGCGGTTGCCAATCTGGATGTGGTAACGGCCGACCTGCAAGGTGCGGTTATGAAAACCCGCATGCAGCCAATCAAGAAGGTATTTGGTCGTTTCCCACGCGTGGTACGTGATCTGGCCAGAACCCTCAAGAAAGAGATTGAGCTGGTGATGGTGGGGGAAGAGACCGATCTTGATAAAAATCTGGTAGAGGCGCTCGCCGATCCTCTGGTTCACCTTGTTCGCAACTCCTGCGATCATGGGGTCGAAATGCCTGATGTGCGGGAGAAAGCGGGCAAACCGCGGCAAGGGACGATCACCCTTAGCGCCTCCCAGCAAGGTGATCATATCCTGCTTTGCATTGAGGATGATGGGGCTGGGATGGACCCTGAAAAACTCAAGTCTATTGCCATCAGTCGTGGTGTTTTGGATGCAGACACTGCTGCTCGCATGAGTGATAACGATGCCTATAACCTGATTTTTGCCCCGGGCTTTTCAACCAAGGCCGAGATCTCCGATATCTCTGGCCGTGGTGTCGGGATGGATGTGGTTAAAACCAGCATTGTCAGCCTCAATGGGTCGGTGCATATAGATTCCACTTGGGGGAAAGGTACCCGTCTCGAAATCAAGGTTCCGTTGACGCTAGCCATTCTGCCGACTCTGATGGTTGAAGTGGGTGAGCAGACCTTCGCACTTCCCCTTGGTTGTGTGAACGAGATTTTCCATCTGGACCTGAAAAAAGCCAACATGGTTGATGGCCAGCTCACCATCATTGTGCGCGAGAAGGCGATACCGCTCTTCTATTTGCACAAATGGTTGATTCGTGGCGCCAACAAACGTTCACGTCAGGATACCGGACATGTGGTAATAGTGCAGATTGGCACTCAGCAAATTGGATTTGTGGTAGACAGCCTGATTGGTCAAGAAGAGGTGGTCATCAAGCCTCTCGATAACCTGCTTCAAGGTACCCCTGGCATGGCTGGGGCGACGATTACCAGTGATGGCGGAATTGCTCTTATTTTGGATGTGCCGAGTCTGCTCAAAGCATATGCGCGTAGACATTAATAGCTCAGGCCCAAGGAGTTAGAAAAACAACAATGGCAGTCAAGGTATTAGTTGTCGACGATTCGAGCTTCTTTCGCCGCCGGGTGAGCGAGATCATTAATCAGGATCCCATGCTGACGGTGATTGATACGGCCCAGAATGGACGTGAAGCAGTGGACAAGGTGATGTCCCTGCGTCCTGATGTGATCACCATGGACATTGAGATGCCCGTGATGGATGGCATCAGTGCGGTGCGGGAGATCATGGCCAAGTGCCCAACCCCCATTCTGATGTTTTCATCCCTGACTCATGAAGGCGCCAAGGCGACGCTGGACGCGCTGGACGCCGGTGCTCTCGACTTCTTGCCCAAGAAATTTGAAGACATTGCCAGAGACAAGGACGAAGCAGTCAGACTGTTGCAACAGCGGGTGAAGGAGATCTCCCGCAAGCGCTTCCTGATGACATCCGCTGCCCGTCCCAAAGCACCTGAACCGGTTATTCGTGCTCCGCTGGGAAGCACTGCGCCCAGAACTCCTGATCGTCAGCCTGACCTACAACGTATTGTGCCAAGTGCTTCCTTCAAGCGCAGTGGCAAGAGTTATCAGTTGGTGGCAATCGGCACTTCTACCGGCGGACCAGTTGCTTTGCAAAATGTACTGACCAAGTTGCCGGGGGATTTTCCCCATCCCATCCTGCTTATCCAGCATATGCCAGCCACTTTTACCGCCGCGTTTGCTGCCCGTCTCAACGGGTTATGTCAGATTGGCGTCAAGGAAGCGGAAGATGGCGATGTGCTTAAACCCGGACATGCCTATCTGGCGCCTGGTGGTAAGCAGATGCTGTTGGAAGGTCGCGGTACTGGGGCTCGCATCCGCATCGTGGATGGCAACGACAAGGTAAATTATAAGCCTTGTGTGGACATCACTTTTGCCTCTGCGGCCAAAACCTATGCCGACAAGGTATTGGCGATTGTGCTGACCGGTATGGGCGCAGATGGCCGTGATGGCGCCAGACTGCTGAAAGAGCAGGGATCAACCATCTGGGCTCAGGATGAGGCTTCCTGCGTGGTATATGGTATGCCCCAAGCGGTAGCCAAAGCGGGGATTGCCAGCGAATCACTCCCTCTGGACAAGGTGGCCCAGCGTATTCTGGTTGAGTTGGGGCGCTAATCATGGGCTTGCTCGGTCTGCTCCTGGCATTGGGGGCGATTGCCATTGCCCAACTGTGGCATGGCGGCTCCCTGTTGACATTGGTGGACGGCCCCGCTTTTCTGATCGTGCTGGGTGGTACCGTTGGTGCCGTCACGTTGCAGACTCCAGCCAAGTACATCCTGCTGGCGTTGCGCCAGCTGTTATGGATTTTTACCCCTCCCCGCCAGGATCTCGCGACGCAGGCCGAACGGTTGCAGTCATGGGCCGTCTTTGCGCGCCAGCAAGGGCTGCTGGCCCTTGAAAATCAGGCCGAGCAGGAGGAAGACAACTTTACCCGTCAAGGGCTCGGCATGATTGTCGATGGGGTATCCACAGAGGATATCCGGATGCTGCTGGAAGCGGACATCGATATCGAGCAGGAGCGCAATGAACATGCCGCCAGAGTATTTGAAGCCATGGGGGGGTACAGTCCGACCATCGGGATCATCGGTGCCGTGCTGGGCCTGATCCAGGCCATGTTTCATCTCGAAGACCCGTCAGCACTGGGGGCGGGGATAGCAGTGGCATTTGTGGCAACCATCTATGGAGTGGGGTTTGCCAACCTCATCTACCTGCCTATCGCCAATCGGTTACGCGCATTTCACTATCACTATGCACTTTTTCAGGAGATGACCCTGGAAGGGCTGCTGGCTATCGCCCATGGTGAAAACGGCTTGCAGGTTGAACGCCGGCTCAGGGCCTATTTGAAAGGAGAGTAGCCATGCGCAAGCGCTATCGGTTGCACTTGCAGGGTCGCGAGCATCTTGACCGTTGGCTGGTCTCCTATGCCGATTATATGACGCTGATCTTTGCCTTGTTCGTGGTGCTCTACTCTGTTGCGCTGGTGAACAAGGACAAGTATCGCGCGGTGATTGATGGTATGAGCCAGGCGTTCAGTGTCATGCAGTCTGGCGGCAATGGCTTGCTTGAAGGGCAGGGTAATTCCCTGCTGGATAACGCGGTATCTGCCTCTCCATCGTTGCTGGAAAGCCCAGCATCCTCCTCTCCTTCACTTGCTCCCATTTCTGGTGTGCCAGTGCTGCAAGATGGCGCGACACTTGCAAAACTCGATATGCAGTTGCAACAGAGCATGGGCTCGCTGGTGGATGCCGGTATCGTCAAACTGACGCAAGACGAGAACTGGCTGACGGTTGAACTCAGTTCTGGCTTGTTGTTTAGCAGCGGCAGTGCCTTTTTGGGGCCAAACGCCGCACCGGTCATTAATACTCTTTCAAGTATTCTCAAACCGGTCGATAACTATGTAAGGGTTCGGGGTTATACCGATAACCAACAGATAAATAATGAAATTTATCGTTCTAACTGGGCGCTTTCTGCTGCTCGGGCCGAGGCGGTCCTCAATGGCTTGATTGCCGATGGGATCGCCCCCCAGCGTCTGGCGTTCGAGGCATATGGCGAGTTTTCCCCTTTTGCTGACAACGGCAGCGAGCAGGGCAGACTGCAGAATCGCAAGGTTGTGGTCGCTATCTCCAAATTTGCCTGGGTGCCGCCGGCACCTGTGGTTGCAACGCCTACGGTAGTTGCTGAACCGGTTCCTGCTGTACAACAGGCGGTGGATGCAGGAGAGATAAAGGTGATCACCTTGCCCGGTGGTGGCATACGCATAACAACAAGGCAGGATTGATACAGTGATTGTTTGGACGGTTGCCAACCAGAAAGGTGGTGTGGGTAAAACCACCACAGTGGTCTCGCTTGCGGGGATCCTGGCCCAGCGTGGCCAGCGGGTGCTGTTGATTGATACCGACCCCCATGCTTCGCTGACTGCATATCTTGATTTTGATTCAGATCGCCTGGATGGAACCCTCTATGAGTTGTTTCAAGCTGTCAAACCGACAGCCGAGCTTGTCAATAAACTGACGCTCAAGACCAAATTCGAAAATATCAACTTACTGCCAGCATCTATTACCTTGGCGACCCTTGATCGGGTGATGGGCAATCGTGAGGGGATGGGACTGGTACTGAAACGGGCACTGCTGCGCATACAGGATCAATATGATTACGTGCTGATCGATTGCCCGCCAGTGCTGGGGGTGATGATGGTCAACGCGCTGGCTGCCTGCGATCGCATTCTGGTGCCTGTCCAGACCGAATTTCTGGCCCTCAAGGGGTTGGAGCGGATGATGAAAACATTTGAGATCATGCAGCGTTCCAAGCGTGACAAGTTCCGTTATACCGTGATCCCGACCATGTTCGACAAGCGCACCCGTGCCTCTCTGATGACCTTGAAGTCGATTAAGGATCAATATGGAGATTCAGTATGGAATGCGGTGATCCCTATTGATACCAAGTTTCGGGATGCCAGCTTGCTGCATATCCCCCCGTCTATCTATTCTCCCGGGAGTCGTGGAACCTATGCATATGAAACGCTGCTCAACCATCTGGATGCCCTTGAGCGGCAACGGGTTCATGAGGTGACGGCATGAGAGATACTATTCAAGTACGGGCGATGGATGACTATTTCCACTCCCTGCTGCTCGATGAGCCGATGGTCATGGATGAGGTGGAAGACGTTGAATCTGCCCCGGTGCTGCAGTTGCAGCGTCAGCCCCAGATCGCCCCTGATGTGGTCGCTGCACCTTACCTCGAAAGCGATCCACGTCTTGCTCAACTTAGCGAACTGCTGGCTCAGGTGGGACAAGTCCAGTTTGAGAATGATGCTTTCACCCAAGAGGTAACACTCACCGCTCCGTTGGAGATTGTGGCCGAGGAGTCACTATTGCCTGTCGAGCCTGAATGGCCTGCTGAGATGCTGTTCCCTGAGGTTGCGGAGCCCCATACTACTATCTTGACCGAGACTGCGCTGGAGGTTGCTCCGGTAGAATCCAGTGAACCTGTTACCTGGGAAAATATCGATACCGGTAAAGAGTTTCAGGCCCTCTTTTTTGAAGTTGCGGGTGTGACGTTTGCGGTGCCGCTGACCGAACTCGGTGGTATCCATCAGCTTGGCGAGATCACCTCCCTGTTTGGCCAGCCTGGCTGGTACAAGGGGATCATGACCTCCCGCGAGCAGAAGATGAATGTGGTCGATACAGCCCAATGGGTCATGCCGGGTCAGCATTTGGAGATGGATGATTACAAGTATCTGATTATGCTGGGTGAATCCCCTTGGGGGCTGACTTGTCATCATCTCAAAGGAACTGAATTGTTACACCGTGACCAGGTGAAATGGCGCCATCAGGAGGGTAAGCGCCCCTGGTTGGCGGGCATGGTCAAAGAAAAAATGTGTGCCCTGTTACACGTTCGCGAACTGCTCCTGTTGCTGGAGCGTGGGGTTAACATAGAAGGTCGCTGATAACTTCTGCAATCGAGCTGTTTTATTGCTAGTTTTAGCAGTAGACGTTTTCATAAAAGGAATAAAAACATGACAGAAAAGCGCAATATCGCACAGAATCTGGCCGAAGATGAAGTGCTGCAATGGGTAACCTTCCAACTGGAAAACGAAACCTACGGCATCAATGTGATGCAGGTTCAGGAGGTGTTGCGCTACACCGAAATTGCACCGGTGCCGGGTGCGCCTGAGTACGTACTGGGGATCATCAACCTGCGTGGCAATGTGGTGACTGTCATCGATACCCGTTCCCGTTTCGGTCTGCCTTCCGGTGATGTGAGCGAAAATTCCCGTATTGTTATCATCGAGGCCGAGAAGCAGGTGATTGGCATTATGGTCGATAGTGTGGCGGAAGTGGTTTATTTGAAATCTTCCGAAATCGATGCGGCTCCGGCCGTGGGAACCGAAGAGAGTGCCAAGTTCATTCAGGGAGTCAGCAACCGTGACGGTCAACTGCTGATCCTGGTTGACTTGAACAAGCTGCTCTCCGATGAAGAGTGGGAAGATATCGGTTCCCTCTGACAAATAAGGTGATGTTTTGATAATCGAGATGGTTGCCTTGGGGGTGTCCCTGATTGCCTTGGTGTTTGCCTCTTATAACTGGTTCAAGAGCAAGCGTAGCAAGCAGGAGTCCGAGGCCAGTGTGGCAACGCTGCAAGGTCAGTTGGAAAGCTTGCGCAAACAGATGATGGAGCTTCATAGCGGCTCCATTGGCATGGGACAGCGGTTACAGTCGGTAGAAGGCGCGATGCAGCAGGTCAATGAACGCCAGCAAGAACTGACCATGCAAGATCCCGAACGCAGGCTCTACAGTCGAGCGGCTAAGATGGTCGAACTGGGCGCCGATCTTGATGAAGTCATGAGTGAGTGTGAGTTGCCAAAGGCAGAAGCAGAGCTCTTGATATCGTTGCGAAAAGGTCGCTCTTGATTATTCAGGGAGGCAGTCGCCTTCCTGAATTTTTTCTGCTCCTTGCATACAGCTCTCTGATGTAGCGCGATGTACAGTGAGATGATTGAATTATTATGTTTTAAGATGATTTTTTATTAATCTTTTCGATTTGATGTATTTTGAAGTCGTTGATTGTCATCATTTTTCCCGCCTATTTTCTCTTATGCGCGATCTTCTCCACAAAAACAGTGGATGATGGGCATCTTGGAAAAGACGTATTCCAATACTGTGTTAAGATGCAGGCCGCTTCATTTTCTCTGAAAAAATCTCCATGCTGCTTCAAGTTAACAATCTGAGCTGCGTGCGTGAAGATCGCACTCTGTTTGAACATCTCTCCTTTGCGGTAGTTCCCGGTGATCTGGTGCAAATTGAAGGTCCCAACGGGGTAGGCAAGACCAGCCTGCTGCGCCTGCTGACTGGGCTGTCTCAGCCGTTTGCCGGTGAAGTGTGCTGGAATGGTGAAAATATTCGCCATTGCCGTGATGAGTACCATGCCAATCTGCTCTATCTCGGTCATCAGCCCGGGGTCAAAGCTGCTTTGACTCCGCTCGAAAATCTCGCCTTTTACCAGAAGCTGCATCATGTGTCCCGGCAGACGGTCGATTTGTGGCAGGTGCTTGCCCAGGTTGGGTTGGCCGGTTTTGAAGAGAACCCGACCGGGCAGCTCTCGGCAGGTCAACAGCGCCGGGTGGCTCTGGCCAGGCTTTGGCTCAGTGACAAAGCGGCTCTCTGGATCCTGGATGAGCCCTTTACCGCCATTGACAAGCAGGGGGTCAAGGTGCTGGAGAGGCTGTTTCTGGCTCATGCCGAGCGGGGGGGGATGGTAATCCTCACCACTCATCAGGATATGACGCTGATGCAGGGGCGACTGAAGACCCTCTCCCTTACGCCCTTGCTGCAGGAGTAGTTTCGATGTTGCGTGCCGTCATGCATTTGATCCACCGCGAGTTATTGATGGCCTTGCGCCAGCGTGCAGACATTCTTAACCCGCTCTGGTTTTTCCTTATTGTCATCACCCTGTTCCCACTCGGTATCGGCCCTGAGCCCAAGTTATTGGCTCGCATTGCTCCCGGCATCATCTGGGTTGCGGCTTTGCTGGCGGCCATGCTGTCGCTGGAGCGGCTGTTTCGCGACGACTTTGCCGACGGTTCGCTGGAGCAGCTGATGTTGATGCCCCATTCACTCGGGTTGCTGGCGCTGGCCAAAGTGATTGCTCACTGGTTACTGACTGGATTGCCGCTGCTGCTGATTTCGCCCTTGCTGGCGATTTTGCTGTCGCTGGATATGGACAGTTATCTGGCGGTAGTCGCCACTCTGGCACTCGGCACTCCGGTGCTGAGCCTGCTCGGTGCGGTCGGTGTAGCCCTTACGGTCGGACTGCGCAAAGGTGGAGTGCTGCTCAGTCTGCTGATCCTGCCGCTCTATATTCCGGTGCTGATTTTTGCTACCTCTGCTATTGATGCGGCGGGGATGGGCTTGCCCTATGGCGGTCAGCTTGCCATTCTGGCCGCCATGATGGTTGGTGCCTTGACGCTAACGCCACTGGCCGTTTCGGCTGCCTTGAGGGTCAGTCTTAACTGATGGTCTATTGGTAGAACGCAGTGTGGTTTCGTGTGGGGCTTTCTTTTCCTGAAATAAAGTTGCGATGGATCAAGCGGATTGCCGCTTATTGCTTTCGAGGTATTTGATGTTATCCCGAGGTCAGTATGTTTAGGCCTCGCCAAACAATTAATAACAAAAAGGTTTGTGAGTTATGTGGAAATGGTTGCACCCTTACGCTAAACCCGAACGGGCATATCGGTTGGCAGGAACCTTGTTACCCTGGTTTGCCGTGATAAGTCTGCTGTCGTTCATCATCGGCACTGTTTGGGGGCTGGCTTTTGCCCCCGCCGATTATCAGCAGGGTGACTCCTTCCGGATCATCTATATCCATGTTCCTTCCGCCATTCTTTCGATGGGAGCTTACTCTACCATGGCTGTGGCAGCCTTTATCGGGCTGGTATGGCAACTGCGGATGGCGGACATGACAGTGGCGGCTATTGCTCCTGTCGGTGCCGTGTTCACTTTTATTGCACTGTTTACCGGTGCAGCCTGGGGCAAACCCATGTGGGGAACCTGGTGGGTGTGGGATGCACGGCTCACCTCCGAGTTGATCCTGCTGTTTCTCTATCTTGGCGTGATTGCCCTCTACAACGCCTTCAGTGACAAGGTTGTTGCTGGCCGTGCCGCCGGCATTCTGGCGCTGGTCGGGGTGATCAATCTCCCCATCATTCACTACTCGGTTGAGTGGTGGAATACCCTGCACCAGGGGGCCACTATTACCAAGTTTGACAAACCCTCTATCTCTCCCGAGATGCTTTGGCCATTACTCATCATGATCCTGGCGTTTGCTGCCTTTCTCGGGGCCCTTACCCTGATGCGTTTTCGAAACGAGCTCTTGATGCGGGAGTGGCATCGCCCTTGGGTTCAAGAGATTGCCGAGCAGGAGAAGTAAGCATGTACTTTGCCTCATTCAGTGACTTTCTGGCGATGGGCGGTTACGCCTTTTACGTCTGGCTCTCCTTCGGACTGACCTTGCTCTGTCTGGTCGGTATCATCATTTCCACCCGTATGAAAACCCGTAGTCTGTTTAATGAGTTACGCAGCAAGCAGGCACGCGAGAGCCGTCGCAAGGCAGCTCGGCAGATGGAGAACACCCTATGAACCCGAGACGCAAAAAACGCCTCACCATTATTCTGGCCATCACGCTGGGCCTCGCTACCGTGAGCGGGCTGGTGCTTTACGCCCTCAGTCAGAATATCGACCTCTTCTATACCCCGAGCGAGCTGGTGGAAGGGAAGGGGCCGGACAAGATCAAACCGGAAGAGGGGCAGCGCCTGCGCATTGGTGGTCTGGTGGTCCCCGGCACAGTCAAGCGTGATCCGAACAGCCTCAAGGTCAGCTTTAACCTGATCGACAATGGTGGTCATCAGGTGATGGTGCAATTTGATGGCATCCTCCCGGATCTGTTCCGCGAGGGGCAGGGGATTGTGGCGCAAGGAACTCTCAAAGATGCCACCACGGTCGAAGCCTTCGAGGTACTGGCCAAACACGATGAAAACTACATGCCGCCAGAAGTGGCCGATGCCACCAGTGGCATGCACTTCAAACCGGAATACACTGATGCGCAGTTGAAGGGGAATAAGCCATGATCCCGGAATTAGGACAGTTTGCGCTGATCCTGGCCTTTGCGACCTCTCTGTTGCTGGGTAGCTATCCGCTGCTTGGTGCAAGTTGGGGGCGTCTTGGCATGATGTCGGCAGCGCGTCCGCTCGCCTATGCCCAGTTTTTGTTACTGCTGCTGTCGTTTCTCTGCCTGACCTGGGCCTTTATCGACAACGACTTCACCGTGCAGTATGTGGCCACTAACTCCAACAGCCTGCTGCCGCTTGCCTATCGCATTTCCGCTGTATGGGGCGCCCATGAGGGCTCTTTGTTGCTGTGGGTGCTGACCCTGGGCGGCTGGACTGCGGCGGTGGCCATGTTCAGCCGCCGTCTGCCGCTCGATGCGGTGGCGCGGGTGCTTGGCGTGTTGGGGCTGATCTCGGTCGGCTTCACCGCGTTCGTGCTGTTCACCTCTGATCCCTTCACCCGCACCTTGCCCTATTTTCCGGTCGATGGCCGCGACCTCAATCCGCTGCTGCAGGATCCGGGTCTGATCTTCCATCCACCGATGCTTTACATGGGCTATGTGGGATTCTCGGTGGCGTTTGCTTTCGCCATAGCCTCATTGATGACCGGTCGTCTCGATGCAACCTGGGCCCGCTGGTCGCGCCCCTGGACCATGGCGGCCTGGGTATTCCTGACCCTCGGCATCGTGCTGGGCTCCTGGTGGGCCTACTACGAGCTCGGTTGGGGCGGCTGGTGGTTCTGGGATCCGGTAGAAAACGCCTCCTTCATGCCCTGGCTGGCGGGTACGGCCCTGCTGCACTCGCTGGCGGTGAGCGAGAAGCGCGCCACCTTCAAGGCGTGGACCGTGCTACTGGCCCTCTCGGCCTTCTCGTTGAGCCTGCTGGGTACCTTCCTGGTGCGCTCCGGCGTGCTGGTGTCTGTGCATGCGTTTGCCTCCGACCCGACCCGCGGCCTGTTTATTCTCGGCTTCCTGCTGGCGGTGATCGGTTCATCCTTGCTGCTGTTTGCCTTCAAAGGTTCGCAGGTGAAAAGCCACGGCAAGCATGAGCTGTGGAGTCGTGAAACCCTGCTGCTGGCCAACAACATCATGCTGGTGGCTGGCCTGCTGACTGTGCTGCTCGGCACCTTGCTGCCGCTGGTGCACAAGGAGCTGGGGCTGGGGAGCATCTCTATCGGTACCCCCTTCTTCAACCATATCTACAGTTGGCTGATCATTCCGTTTGCTCTGCTACTGGGGGTTGGTCCGCTGTTTCGCTGGCGCCGCCAGGAGCTTGGCGAGCTCAAGGGCAAAGTGATCCTTGCGCTGGTGCTGAGCCTGGCTGCAGCCCTGCTGTTGCCGCTGCTCTTGGCCGAAACCTTCAAGCCGTGGGCGGCGGTGGGGATTGGTCTGGGGGTCTGGATCATCGTTACCAGCCTGCAGGAGACCTGGGTGCGGGCCACCCACAAGCACCATTTTGCGGTCGGTGTGCGCAAGCTTGGCAACAGTCACTGGGCGATGATCCTTGGCCATGTGGGGCTGGCAGTCAGCATCATAGGCATCGCCTGTACCCAGAACTACAGCATCGAGAAGGATCTGCGGATGCAGGCGGGTGATCGGGTGCACTTTGCTGATTACGAGTTCGTCTTCACCGGTATCAAGGAGAAGAATGGCCCCAACTATGATGGCTTCAAAGGCGTGCTGGAAGTACACAAGAATGGCAAACAGGTAGCCCTGCTCAAACCCGAGAAGCGGATGTACACAGTGACCCGGATGCCGATGACCGAAGCGGCCATTGATGCCGGTTTCACGCGAGATCTTTATGCGGCCCTTGGCGAGCAGCTAGACAATAATGCCTGGGCTGTGCGGATCTACTACAAGCCGTTCGTGCGCTGGATCTGGTTCGGTGGCGTCTTTATGGCTATCGGTGGCGTGCTGGCGATGCTGGACAAGCGTTACCGTTTCGGCCGTCGTGAGGAGGAAGCCAAGGCATGAACAAAAAGGTCTGGTTGTTTCTAATTCCCTTTATCGTTTTTTTGCTGGGGGCTGTGTTCCTGTTCAAAGGGCTCTACTCCGATCCCACCAAACTCGAATCCGTGATGGTGGGCAAGGAGGTGCCGGTATTTACCCTTCAGGACATTTACGATCTGGGTAAACAGCATGATCGCACCATTCTGACCGGCCGGCCCATGTTGCTCAACGTCTGGGCTACCTGGTGTCCTACCTGTTATGGCGAGCACACTTACCTCAAACAGCTGGCAGGGCAGGGGATCCCCATTATCGGCATGAACTACAAGGATGAACGCGCCAAGGCGATCAAGTGGCTGGCTGAGCTGGGCAACCCCTATCAGGTCAATCTCTATGATCCGGACGGCATGCTGGGGCTTGATCTGGGGGTGTACGGCGCGCCGGAAACCTTCTTTATCGACAGCAAGGGGATAATCCGTTATCGCCACGTGGGGGATATCAACCCCCAGAACTGGGTATCGACCCTCAAACCCATCTTTGACGCCATGAAGTGAGGGGTGTTTCGATGAGAGTGTTTATTGCTTCCCTGCTACTGTTGCTGGGATGGGTGGTACAAGCGCCGGCCATGGCTGCGATCGATGTCTACACCTTCGAAAACGACAATCAGGAGCAGGTCTTTCGCGAACTGACCAAAGAGCTGCGCTGCCCCAAGTGCCAGAACCAGGATATCGCCGACTCCAATGCGGGGCTGGCCAAGGACTTGCGCGACAAGACCTACCAGATGGTGCGCGAGGGCAAGAATAAAGAGGAGATCGTGGACTACATGGTTGCCCGCTATGGCAACTTTATCCTCTATAACCCGCCCCTGATGGCTTCGACCCTGATCCTCTGGCTGGGCCCGCTGTTAGTGATCGTTATCGGTCTCGGCGTGGTGGTGATACGTAGCCGACGCTCTGCGGCAACGTCAGAGCCTGTGGATAGCACCCTGAGCGATGAAGAGCAGCGTCGCCTGGCCGAGCTGCTCAAAGAGGAAGAGAAACAATGACAGCCTTTTGGATTGTGATTGCGGCCCTGCTGGTGCTGGTGAGTCTGGCTCTGGTGTTACCGTTGTGGCGCAGTGAGGGGAACCAGAGCATCAGTCGTTCGGCGCTCAACAAACAGCTCTATCGTCAGCGCTTGCTGGAGATCGGCGAGGAGCGAGAACAGGGTGTGCTTGCCGAGGAGCCCGATTCGCTCATCGAGTTGCAGCGCAGCCTGCTGGATGATATTCCCGATGTGGAGCAGACCGCCCGCAGTGGCAAGAGTCTGAGCTGGATCCCGGGTGTTCTGGTGCTGGTGGTGGTGAGCCTGGGAATCTACTACAAGCTGGGTTCATGGCAGGAGGTGAGCCGCTGGCAAGACGCCAGCAGCCGTCTTGGCGAGCTCAGCAACCGAATACTGGTTGAGCGCGATGCCAAGGTAACCGAGCAGGATCTGCTCGACTTCACGCTGGCACTGCGTACCCGCCTCAAGGATGAACCGAACGACTATCGAGGCTGGTTGCTGTTGGGGCGCTTGGCACTGGATGGCAATGATCCCGAGATGGCCAACGATGCGCTGTCGCGTGCCTACAAGCTTGCTCCCCAGAAATCGCTGGTGGCGGTGCCCTATGCCCAAGCGCTGATGATGACGGGGGAGGAGGTGCAGGCCGATGCACTGCTGCGTGCAGCCATCGCGCAGGAGCCTGATAATATCGAGGCGCGCTCCGTCTATGCCTTTATGGCGCTGCAGAAAGAGGACTTCCAGACCGCCCTCGATCGCTGGCAGGCGATGTTGCCCTTGATGGAAAAAGGCTCTCCCCGTTATGTGATGGTTGAGCGCTCCATGGAGTATGCCCGCACGCAGCTCAAGCAGCGTGGCATAGAGGTGACGAATTCAGGCGCAGCCAAAACGGGAACAGAGCAGGTAAAGCAGTCTGACGTTAATGAGGGAGAGTTCCCCATCCACATCACGCTGGCTGCGGGCATCCAGATGCCGGAAGATGCTCATCTCTTCGTCTTTGCTGTAGTGCCCAACGGACCACCCATGCCCATCGCGGTGAAACGTATCGCTGGGCCAACCCTGCCTGTCACCCTTTCACTGGGGGATGGTGACGCCATGATGGAGGGCAGCAAGCTGGAAGCGTATCCAGAACTGCAGTTCAAGGCACGTCTCTCCCGCGGTGGCAATGTGATGAACAAGGAAGGAGCCTTCGAAGGGGTATCCGTTCCGGTCAAGACGGCCGAGATCCCTACTGCTCCGATTGACATCCGTATCGATCACGCCCTCTAATATGTCCTTTGAATAACCCGGCTCCTTGATAGGGGCCGGGTTATCTATACTTCTGATAAATCAAAATAAAACGTCAGGACAATCATATGTATCTTCGTTCAGGGGCCATACTGGCAGCCCTCTTGCTGGCTGGTTGTGCCGGTGGCCCGCCCAAGCCTGGCCCAGAGAGTCTGGATCTCAATCCCGGTATGAATCGTCCGGGCGCCACCAGTACGGCGGCCGACCCGCGTGATCCCTTCCAGGGAGCAAACCGGGCCATGTGGGCGGTCAATTATGATGTGCTGGAGCCCTATGTAGCACGTCCTGTGGTACATGCTTACGCTCGCTATATTCCGGTGGGGGTGAAGGATGGCATTGCCAACTTTGTTGCCAACTTTGATGAACCGAGCAGCATGGTGAACCACCTGATCACCGGCGACTTGAAAGGAGCGGGTACCAACCTGGGGCGTTTTACCATCAACACCACGGTCGGTCTGCTGGGTATCTTCGATGTGGCCAAACATGCCGGTCTCGAGCGCAACAAGCTGGAGATGGATACCGTACTTGGCAAGGCTGATATTGGTAATGGTGCTTACATCATGGTGCCTGTTTACGGTCCGACTACCACCCGGGAGCTGGTCGGTGACACCATTGATACCATCTATTTCCCCTATGCCTTGCTGACTATCCCGTTAAGGGTTACCCATTGGGTACTGGATGGTTTGGGTAATCGCGCCAAGCTGATCGATCAGGAGCGGATCATCGACAACTCCCTCGACCCCTATGCGCTAACCAAGGACTTCTATCTGCAGTACAGCCAAGGCAAGGTGACGGGCAAGCAGGCTGAGCTGAAAGCGTCTCAGCAAGAGCAGGCCGACGATGCCAATCTGGATGAATATATGGACGAGTTGGACCAGTAAGTTGGCCATCCCGATATGTAAAAAGGCGCCTGCGGGCGCCTCTTTCATTTCAGCCGCTATATAGAGATAAAAAAACGCCCCGCAGTGCGGGGCGTTTTGGCAAGCGAGGCTTATTAGGCAGCCAGATTCTTGGCCACAAATTCCCAGTTAACCAGAGCCCAGAAGGTTTCCATGTACTTCGGACGCAGGTTGCGGAAGTCGATGTAGTAGGCGTGTTCCCACAGGTCAACGGTCAGCAGCGGGGTGGTACCGGCTTCAGTCAGCGGGCAACCTGCGTTGGAGGTGTTAACGATAGCCAGAGAGCCGTCAGCTTTCTTCACCAGCCAGGTCCAGCTGGAGCCGAAGTTACCGATGGCTGATTTGGTGAAGGCATCTTTGAACTCGGCGAAGGAGCCGAATGCCTTGTTGATGGCATCAGCCAAGGCGCCAGTCGGCTCACCACCGCCATTCGGGGAGAGGCAGTGCCAGTAGAAAGTGTGGTTCCAGATCTGGGCTGCGTTGTTGAAGATGCCGCCGCTGGAGGTCTTGATGATCTCTTCCAGAGACTTGCCTTCAAACTCGGTACCCGGCACCAGATTGTTCAGGTTGACCACATAGGTGTTGTGGTGCTTGCCGTGGTGATATTCCAGAGTTTCCTGGGAGATGTGCGGTTCCAGAGCGTTGATTGCATAGGGCAGAGCGGGAAGTTCGAATGCCATTTTCTACTCTCCATTGGCTGGACCGTGCGAAGGCGACGGTTGCAAGACATTGCGTACTCTTTTCTATATCTGAAAAGAGTTGTTTTTAAAATGATGGGGCCGAGTAGCCCAAAGCCAAGGGATTGTAGCAGTATCAAAGATGGCCTAACAACTCTTGATTGGCGCCATGATCGCGATCAAGCCTGAGTGGGTTCTTTGCACAATTCGAGCCGAGTCACCCCTTTGTCAGTTTGTGCTCTGGCAAGATTGCAGTAGAATGGCCGCCGAAATCGCTCTAGTGAGGCACCTATGGAAACTATTGAAAAGATTAAGCAGCAGCTGGCTGACAACCCCATCATCCTCTATATGAAGGGATCCCCCAAGCTACCCAGCTGTGGCTTCTCTGCCCAGGCCTCCCAGGCTCTGATGTCCTGCGGCGAGCCGTTTGCATATGTTGATATCCTGCAAAATCCGGATATCCGTGCTGAATTGCCGAAGTTTGCCAACTGGCCGACATTCCCGCAGTTGTGGGTTGAAGGTGAGCTGATCGGCGGCTGTGACATCATGATCGAGATGTTCCAGGCTGGCGAGTTGCAGGGTCTGATCAAAGAGACTGCTGCCAAGTACAAGAAAGATGATGCAGCAGCCGAGTAATCGGTCCTGTGTTGTCGATAGGGAGCCATATCGGCTCCTTTTTTATTATCCCGGTTCTGGCAGGCAAAAAACTGATCACCGGTTGCAAAAAGCAACGCAATTGCCCTGAAAAATCTAATCTTTGCCGCTTTGTTTTGGAGTTGTTAACCATATTGATTTTCCAATCTACGATTACTTTTTTTAATCATTTTGGATTCAAGTGTCGCTGTCATCACATTTTTTGATAATTTCACCGTTACGCAGTCTCTTTGTAGATTTTTTTGTGTTTATGCTCACATTAATTGCAAGTGATAGAACCTAGTATCGCTTCGCCCAGTGAAATAAAACCCTACAAATTAATAAATAAAAAGAGATTTGCGATGAAGATGTATAGCAATCTGCCCATTGGTCTTCATGATATTACCGAAGCCAAAAAAAGACTGACCAACCATATATACAAGACCGCGCAATTACCCTCTAACTATATCAGCGAACGTTGTCATGGCGAGGTTTACCTCAAGCTTGAAAACATGCAACGTACTGGCTCTTTTAAAATTCGCGGTGCTTTCAACAAACTCAGTTCATTAAGTCTGGAGGAGCGTCAAAAAGGTGTTGTCGCCTGCTCTGCCGGTAATCATGCGCAGGGGGTATCTTTGTCCAGTGCCATGCTGGGAATTGATGCCAAGGTGGTCATGCCTTGCTGCGCACCCAAATCAAAAATTGCTGCAACCAGCGATTATTCGGCGGAAGTTATTCTGCATGGCAATAGTTTCAATGACACTATTGCCAAAGTCAGCGAAATCGTGGAAATGGAAGGTCGCGTATTTATACCCCCTTTTGACGATGCAAAAGTGATTGCCGGCCAAGGAACCATTGGCCTGGAAATTATCGAAGATTTGTATGATGTCGATAACATCATAGTGCCGATTGGCGGCGGTGGTCTGATTGCCGGTGTTGCCATGGCCATCAAATCCATCAACCCGACTATCCGTGTGATTGGCGTGCAGTCGGAGAATGTTCACGGCATGGCGGCTTCATACTACGCAGGCACCATTACCAATCATAGAACCAGTAGCACGCTGGCTGATGGCTGTGACGTGGCAAGACCCGGCACCCTGACCTATGAAATTGTCAAAGAGCTGGTCGATGACATTGTTCTGGTGACTGAAGATGATATTCGTCATAGCATGGTTGACCTGATTCAGCGCAACAAGGTGATTACCGAAGGGGCGGGAGCTCTGGCCTCGGCAGCACTGCTCAGCGGCAAACTCAAGCATTATGTCGAAGGCAAAAAGACCGTCAGCATTATTTCGGGTGGCAATATTGACCTGACCCGGATCGTCGAAATTATCGAACAGAACAATATCCGTCAATTTAGCCTGTAAGGAATACAGTCATGATCTTGGATAGTGTCGTTAGCAGCAGTAAAGAGAGTGTCAAAGCATGGCGTAAATCGGATACAACCTGGGGACTCGGTCTGTTTGGTACAGCGATCGGTGCAGGTGTTCTATTTTTCCCCATTCGGGCCGGATATGGTGGCCTGATACCAATATTAATCATGTTGGTGCTGGCTTACCCTATTGCATTTTATTGCCACAGAGCGTTGGCCAGATTATGTCTTTCCGGCAGTAACCCATCGGCAAATATTACCGAGACCGTTGAAGAGCATTTTGGCAAAATGGGCGGGGTGGTAATTACCTTCCTCTATTTCTTTGCCATCTGCCCACTGCTGTGGATATATGGTGTGACAATCACCAATACCTTCATGGCATTCTGGGAACATCAACTGCAAATGGCGCCGCTCAATCGGGGTGTTGTCGCCCTTGGGCTGCTGCTGTTGATGGCCTTCGTGATCTATTTCGGCAAGGATCTGATGGTTCGCGTAATGAGCTATCTGGTCTTTCCCTTTATTGCCAGTCTGATCGTTATTTCTCTCTCCCTCATTCCTTACTGGAACAGTGCCGTCTTTGATCAGGTCAACCTGAGCGAGATATCCATGTTTGGTCACGACGGTATTCTGGTCACCGTCTGGCTGGGGATCTCCATCATGGTCTTCTCCTTCAACTTCTCGCCGATTGTCTCCTCTTTCATCGTTTCCAAACGGGAAGAGTATGAGCATGAGTTCGGTCGCGATTTTACCGAGAAACGCTGCTCCAAAATCATCTCCGGTGCCAGCATGCTGATGGTTGCCGTGGTGATGTTCTTTGCCTTCAGCTGTCTCTTTACCTTGTCGCCGCAAAATATGGCGGACGCCAAGGCCCAGAACATTCCGGTGCTCTCCTATCTGGCCAACCACTTCTCCTCAATGACGGGCAGCAAGTCTGCGTTTGCCACCACTTTGGAGTATGCGGCTTCTATCATTGCGCTGGTTGCCATCTTCAAATCCTTCTTCGGCCACTATCTGGGAACGTTGGAAGGGTTGAACGGCCTCATCCTCCGCTTTGGCTATCAGGGCGACAAAAGCAAGGTTTCCAGTAAAAAGCTGAACATGATCAGTATGTTGTTCATCATGGGTTCTACCTGGCTGGTTGCTTATGTCAATCCCAACATCCTCGACCTGATTGAGGCAATGGGGGCGCCGATCATCGCTTCCCTGCTCTGTCTGCTGCCGATGTATGCCGTCAACAAGACACCGGCACTGGCAAAATATAAAGGTCAGGCCAGCAACCTGTTTGTCACCATCATCGGTGTGCTGACCATCCTGAATATTGTTTCCAAGCTGTTCTGAAAACCTTTTCTGCAAGTCATCAGCCATTCAGACCCTGACCCCTTGGCGGGGTCTGCATGGCGTAGTCAGAAGCGCGCAATAACCGGTTCTTGGTTGGCCCAATTATTTGGGCCGAGGGCAAGGCTATCCGTTATTTGGCCACTAAACACAGTGGCAAAGATGCTCTGACTGCAGTGACTCGACAGCATAAATATCGAGGCGATGTAATGAAGTTTGATTCGTTGGTTCTGGTTATCAATTGTGGCTCTTCGTCGGTCAAATTCTCGGTACTGGATAGTAAAACCTGCGAGGTGGTGATCTCCGGGATGGCCGATGGTATCGAGACCGAACATCCCCAGCTGAAAATTGATAAAAACTCGGCCACCCCCTTGCCGGAAAACAACCATAGCTGTGCATTGGCGGCGATTGCAGAAGAGCTGAAACTGCGCGGTTTACTCGATGCCATCACCCTAGTGGGCCATCGCATTGCCCATGGCGGCAATGAGTTCAGCGAAGCGGCCATCATTGACGAGCGGGTACTGGCCAAAATCAGGCAGGTCTCGCCACTGGCACCGTTGCACAACCACGCCAATTTGAGCGGCGTGATGGCCGCCCGCCAGCTCTTTCCCAACCAGCCCCAAATTGCGGTATTTGATACCGGCTTTCACCAGACCCTGAAGCCGGAAGCCTATGTCTATGCGCTGCCTTACCAATATCTGCAGGATTACGGCGTGCGCCGCTATGGCTTCCATGGCACCTCCCATCGCTATGTTGCCGAGCAGGCCTGTGCATTCATGGGGCTGGACGATCAGCATGCCGGTCTGGTCATCGCCCATCTGGGCAATGGCGCCTCTATTTGTGCGGTACAGGATGGCAAGAGCGTCGATACCTCGATGGGGATGACGCCGCTGGAGGGGCTGATCATGGGCAGCCGCAGCGGTGATATCGATTTTGGCGCGCTGGCCTATATCGCCAGCAAGACGGGCCAATCCATCGAGGATATCGAGCGGGTATTGAACAAGCAGTCCGGCCTGTTGGGTATTTCGGGGCTCTCCTCCGATATGCGGGTATTGGAAGCTGCCTATCACGAAGGACATCCCGGGGCAAAATTGGCCATTCACGCTTTTGTCCATCGTATTGCCCGCCATATCGGCGGTCATGCCACCTCATTGCGCCGGCTGGATGCCGTTATTTTCACCGGCGGGATCGGCGAGAACTCGGCCTTTATCAGAAAGCTGGTATGCGAACGACTGCAGGTATTTGGTGTAGCGATCAGTGAGTCGTTTAACCAGCGTCCCAATAGCGAGGGCTGCCGGGTAATTTCGGCGGCAGAGTCCATGGTACTGGCGGCGGTTATTCCCACCAATGAAGAGAAAATGATCGCGCTGGATGCCATTCGTCTGGGGCAGCAGGTTCGTCAGGCCGAGTGCGTCTGACATCTTCCACTGTAGTGTCATGAGTAGTGAATGAGGTTTATTTGATGAAAGTTGATATGCAATTGGATCAGGATAAATTCCGTCAGGCATGGCAAGGGTTTGCCGGTGAAAACTGGAAGCACGAGATCAACGTCCGTGATTTTATCCAGCAGAACTACACCCCCTATGAAGGTGACGAACAGTTTTTAGCAGATGCGACCGAAGCGACCACCACTTTATGGAACAAGGTGATGGAGGGGATCCGTATCGAGAATGCCACCCACGCACCGGTCGATTTTGATACCAATATTGCCACGACCATCACCGCCCACGGGCCGGGTTATATCGAGCAGGGGCTGGAAAAGATTGTTGGCCTGCAAACCGACAAGCCCCTTAAAAGAGCGCTGCATCCATTTGGCGGCGTAAATATGATTCGCAGCTCTTTTGAAGCATATGGCAGGGAGATGGATCCCGAATTTGAATATACCTTCAGCGAATTGCGCAAAACCCACAATCAGGGGGTGTTCGACGTCTACTCTCCCGAGATGCTGCGCTGCCGAAAGTCAGGGGTATTGACCGGTTTGCCGGATGGTTACGGCCGCGGTCGCATTATCGGAGATTATCGTCGGGTCGCGCTTTACGGCATAGATTATCTAATCCGTGAGCGGGAGCTGCAGTTTGCCGATCTGCAACCGGCTCTCGAGCAGGGAGAGCAGCTGGAGCAGGTGATCCGCCAGCGCGAAGAGTTGGCCGAGCACAAGCGGGCACTGGTGCAGATCAAGCAGATGGCGGCCAGCTACGGCTTTGACATCTCCGGGCCGGCGCGCACTGCCCAGCAGGCGGTGCAGTGGCTCTACTTTGCCTATCTGGCGGCGGTGAAGTCGCAAAACGGTGGCGCCATGTCCCTCGGCCGTACCGCCACCTTCCTCGACATCTATATCGAGAGGGATCTGAAGGCGGGGCTCATCAGCGAGCAGGATGCCCAGGAGCTGGTCGATCATTTCATCATGAAGATCCGCATGGTGCGCTTCCTGCGTACTCCCGAGTTTGACTCCCTCTTCTCCGGCGATCCCATCTGGGCGACCGAGGTGATCGGCGGTATGGGGCTGGATGGTCGTACTCTGGTGACCAAGAACTCCTTCCGTTACCTCAACACCCTCAAGACCATGGGGCCGGCGCCCGAGCCCAACCTTACCATACTCTGGGCGGAAGGGCTGCCACGGGCTTTCAAGACCTATGCCGCCCGCGTCTCCATCGATACCTCATCCCTGCAGTATGAGAACGATGACCTGATGCGCAACGATTTCGAGAGCGATGATTACGCCATCGCCTGCTGCGTGAGCCCCATGGTGATCGGCAAGCAGATGCAGTTCTTCGGGGCCCGTGCCAACCTGGCCAAGACCCTGCTCTACTGCATCAACGGCGGGGTGGACGAGAAGCTGAAGATCCAGGTTGGTCCGAAAGTGGCGCCTATCATGGACGAGGTGCTGGATTACGACACTGTCATGGCCAGCCTCGACAGCTTTATGGATTGGCTGGCGGTGCAGTACATCAGCGCGCTCAACCTTATTCACTACATGCACGACAAGTACAGCTACGAGGCCTCGCTGATGGCGCTGCACGATCGCGATGTCTATCGCACCATGGCCTGCGGCATTGCCGGTCTGTCGGTAGCGGTCGATTCGCTGGCGGCCATCAAGTACGCCAGGGTCAAGCCGGTGCGCGATGCGGACGGGCTGGCAGTCGATTTCGTGATTGAGGGGGAGTATCCCCAGTACGGCAACAACGACGAGCGGGCCGACTCCATCGCCTGCGAGCTGGTCGAGCGCTTCATGAAGAAGATCCAGGCGCTGCCGACCTACCGCAATGCGGTGCCGACCCAGTCGATCCTGACCATCACCTCCAACGTGGTCTATGGCCAGAAGACAGGTAACACCCCGGATGGCCGCCGTGCCGGTGCGCCGTTTGCGCCGGGGGCCAACCCGATGCACGGTCGGGATCGCAAGGGGGCGGTCGCTTCGCTCGCCTCGGTAGCCAAACTGCCGTTCAAATATGCCAAGGACGGGATCTCCTACACCTTCTCCATCGTGCCGGGGGCGCTCGGCAAGGAGCCGGCTAATCGCGAGAACAATCTGGTGGGGTTGATGGATGGCTACTTCCACCATGAGCGGGATGTAGAAGGGGGTCAGCACCTCAACGTCAACGTGATGAATCGCGAGATGCTGCTGGATGCCATCGAGAATCCGGACAAGTACCCCAGCCTGACCATCCGGGTCTCCGGCTATGCGGTGCGCTTCAACGCCTTGACCCGCGAGCAGCAGCAGGACGTCATCTCCAGAACCTTCACCAACATGATGTAACTCTCATGCCCGGGTTGAGCCGGCTTGCTCCGGGCCTACTTTTTGTTTGTCAGCACGAGGAAGTAACAGATGTGGCAGGTTATCAGTACCAAAGCGGCGCCTGGCGCCATCGGCCCCTATGTGCAGGCCACCCGGATTGGCAACATCCTCTATACCTCCGGTCAGATCCCGCTGGACCCGGTGAGCGGCGACATTGCGGAGGGTATCGAAGCGCAAACCCTGCGCTCCCTGCAAAACGTCAAGGCGATTGTCGAGGCGACAGGCGGCCAGGTGCGCAATATCTTCAAGACCACGGTGTTTGTCTCCGATCTGAACGACTTTCCCGCGGTCAACCGGGTCTACAACGACTTCTTCACCGAGCACGATGCCGTGTATCCGGCGCGCTCCTGCGTGGAGGTGGCCCGCTTGCCCAAGGATGTGAAGATCGAGATAGAGGCGATTGCTGCGCTGGAGTCCTGACGCGGCGATCCTTATCAATAAAAAGAGCGGCAGCCCGAGGGCTGCCGCTCTTTTTTCATCGAACCCGCCGTGCGCGATAAGGGCGCAAGGAGCAGATCACGCTGGATCAGGCGATCCGTTCGATACGAGCCATGTAGAAGCCGTCGAAGCCGGTCTCGGCCGGGCTTACGGTGTGATCGTCACGCAGACGGAAGTTCTCGTTGGCAGCGAGGAACTTGTCCACCTGCTGACGGTTCTCCTGGGGCAGAATGGAGCAGGTTGCATAAACCAGCAGACCGCCCACCTTCACCATCTGGCTGTAGCGCTGCAGGATCTCTTCTTGCAGTGCGACCAGTACAGGCAGACGCTCGGCGGTATCACGCCACTTGGCATCCGGATTGCGTTTGAGTACGCCAAGACCGGAGCAGGGCACGTCCAGCAGTACGCGGTCGGCGCTCTCTTTGAGGCGCTTGACGGTCTTGCTGCTGGTGATGACCCGGGTCTCCACATTGTGGGCACCGGCGCGGCGGGCGCGTTGCTTGAGGTTCTCCAGCTTCCACTCTTCCACATCCATCGCCAGCAGGCGGCCTTTGCCCTGCATCATGGCTGCGATATGCAGAGTCTTGCCACCGGCACCGGCGCAGGCGTCAATGACACGCATACCCGGGGCAACTTCCAGAGCTGCCGCAACCAACTGAGAGCCAGCGTCCTGTTGTTCGAAGCAACCATCAGCAAAGGCCTTGGTGCGGAACAGGGCGGCGTCGGAAGTGACCTGCAGGGCCGTCTCCACACCTTCAACCGGAATAGTGGTGACCTGCTCTTTGGCCAGAATGGCCTGCAGCTCATCACGGGTGCACTTGAGGGTGTTGACCCGCAGGTAACGCTTGGGCATCCAGGCCAGGGCAGCACGCTCGGCAGGCCAGGCTTCACCCAGCTGTTCGTTGCCCAGTTTCTCCAGCCAGCTCGGGCAACCATCCATCAGCACCGGGTTCTTCTTCGCCTCGGTCAGACGGCGGCGGAAGGCCTCTTCGTTGAAGCGATCCAGCGTCGGGTTGTTGGGCTGGGCGATTTTGTGGAAGGCGTGCCAGCTGTGCAGCAGCGGCCAGACATTCTTCTCGGCCTGACGCACCTGAATACCTGTCAGAGCACAGTAGAGGCTCAGCCGACGCAACAGGTCGCCGGTGACCAGGGCAATCCTTGCCTGTTCTTGCGGTTTGAGTTCGATGCCTGAGAAGTGACGGGCATAGGCACGGTCGAGGGTAAGACCCTGACCGAGCACATCGTCAATAATGGCAACGACCAGATCCCCGAAACGGGGCAACAGTGGGGATTTGAGCATGAGATTAACCTTGGCCAGATAAAGATGAACTGCACCTTTGTGAAGAGGGGCTGTTCTAAAATTGACAAATCCGCGCAATGATAGGGGTTAGACGGGGTTGGCGCAACACTCCCACTCGGGAATGGTGGAAAGGGTTGCTTCAGCTTTGTATTGATGTGGCCGAATAAAAATAAAGTACAGGCCGCAATTCAGGCGATTGCATTAATACAAGGACTAAAAACAATGCATGTGACGAAATACTCTAGGGTGGCCTTGCTGGTTGCCAGCATGCTGGGCTCAACCAGCCTGATGGCCAGCGAATGGAGCACGGTTGCCGCCAGAGCAACAGCTGACGAGGGTTATGAGGTACGGGCTCATCAGTTCCGGGTCGCCAAGGTGCCGCTCGACTATTTTGCCGGGTTGCAAGCGGGGGCCAGCAAGCTGACCTTGCCACTGCCTGATGGGGGGGAGGTTACCTTTGCACTGGAAGCTTACAATGTACTGCCCGCAGACCTTGCAGCCAAGTATCCTCAGATCCGCACCTTCAAGGGGTACAACCCGGCTCATCCGGTTGATACTGGACGCTTCGATCTGGGGCCGCAAGGTTTTCATGCCATGTTCAGCCATCAGGGCAAGATGGTGTTTGTCGATCCGCTGCGCAATGCCGAGGGGTATGCAATTTACTACCAGCAGGATGCCTACAGCCGACTGGAAGAATACGCCGACAAGGTGATCGGGGCTGACGCCAAAACGTTGGCTCGCAAGGTGCAAGTGGATGGTAATGTTCGCAAACGTTACACCATCGCTATCTCGGCCGCAGGTGAGTACACCCAATATCATGGCGGCTCCCAAGTGCTGGCCCTGGCGGCCATTACTACCCTGCTCAACCGGGTCAACGAGGTGTACCAGCGAGATGTGGGGGCCGAGTTCGTGCTGGCCAGCGGCAACGATTCTGTGATTTTTACCGATCCGGTAACAGACCCTTTCTACAACGGCGATAACCCTGACTACGTGAGCGGCGTGAGCAGCATCTATGAGGCTGATGACACCAGCAAGAACGTCCTGGTACAGGGAGAAGCCTTCGCCAATGGTGAGCTGGGCGCATTCGATATCGGGCATGTGGTCAATACCGGGGGAGGTGGCCTGGCCGGGCTCGGCGTGCTGTGCACCGCGGACAAGTCGGCCGGGATGACGGGCTCCGATAAGCCGGTGGGGGATGCCTTCTTTATCGACTACGTGGCTCACGAGATCGGCCACCAGTTCGGTGCCGACCACACCTTCAACGGCACCACTGGCAGTTGCGGCGGTGGCAATCGGGAGGCGGCACAAGCCTGGGAGCCGGGCAGCGGTACTTCTATCATGGCCTATGCCGGGATCTGCGGGGACGAGAACATCCAGCCCCACAGCGATCCCTATTTTCACAGCAAATCTATCGAGCAGATGCGGGCGCACATGGCGACCGTGCCGGCCTGTGGCACCACCCTGAATCTCGTCAACAACACGCCCCAGGCGGTGGCCGGAGCCAGCTATATCATTCCCGCCAACACGCCATTCGTGCTCAAGGGGGCCGGCGCCGATTTGGACAAGGATCCCCTGACCTACACTTGGGAGCAGATTGATCTGGGCGACCCGTCCAGCAGTGCTCTTGACATGATCGATGACGGCTCCCGTCCGTTGTTCCGCTTCGTGTCGCCGACCGGCTCGCCGGAGCGGATTTTGCCGAGCTTGCCATCGCTGCTCTCGGGCTCGCTCGCCAAGGGCGAGGCATGGCCCACCACTAACCGGGATCTCAACTTCCGATTGACGGTGCGTGACGGCAAGGGCGGTGTCGCCAGCGACGACATGAAGGTCCAGGTGATCAACACTGGCAGTGCCTTCCGATTGACCGCCCCGATTGGGGTGGCATTGACGCCGGGGGCAAGCCTGGCTGTCAGCTGGGATGTGGCCGGCACCACGCTGGCGCCGATCAGCTGCAGCAAGGTAGACCTGTTCATCACCCAAAACGAGGGAACCAGCTGGAGCAATCTGGCGGTCAGCCAGCCCAACAGCGGCGCCGCCACTGTCACCCTGCCGGCGGATCTGGCCAGCTCTGCCCGCCTGAAGGTGGCCTGCAGCGACAACATCTTCTTCGCGATCAGTCCCTCCAAGCTGCCGGTTGTCCAAAGCGGCGGCAGTTCGGGCGGTAGCGGCGGCGGTGGTGCCCTCGGTCTCTGGACTCTGGCGCTGGCCCTGCTGGGTTGGCAACGGAGGCGCGGATGAGGGTTGGCTGGCTGATGCTGGTGTCCCTGCTTGGCGGCTGTCAGGCCGACGCCGAGACTCTGGAGCAGGCGGTCAGCGCCAGCTTGGCAAAGCAGGATTACCGGTTGATCGTGCGGGCCGGGCGCGGCGAGGTGGCGCCCGGCATCGCGCCGGAGCAGCAGGCCTCGGCCAAGGCGCGCTGCGGTGTGCGCTACCTCGACGGTCTGGGGGATGTCATCAAGCCCGGACAGGAAGAGGCCCAGGCCAAGCTGGCGGCCTACGCGGCCGATTACAACCGGCGCATGCTGGCGCATTGTCCTGCTGTCGCTGGCAGGCAATAAGCCTGCGCGTACCAAGATCGTGCGAAGGGTATATCAAGGAGGGAGGCGTGAGCCTCCCTCTTTTTTTGCAGCAGCCATTTGCTGGTCACAAGGCTTGTACCCATGGCGTGCTCGTCGCACAATGCCAGCACGCATGGCCGCATGGGCGGCAAAGAGAGAAGGAAAATCAAGATGATGGATGTTGCTGATCTGCGTCGGGAGTATACCCGTGGCGGGCTGCACCGGGCCGATCTGCCGGCCGAGCCGCTGGCGCTTTTCGAGAAGTGGTTGGCGCAGGCTTGTGAGGCCAAACTGACCGATCCCACCGCCATGGTGGTGGCGACCGTCGATGCCGATGGTCAGCCCTGGCAGCGTACCGTGCTGCTCAAGCACTACGATGCCCAGGGGATGGTCTTTTACACCAACATGGGCAGCCGCAAGGCGCAGCAGCTGGAAGGCAATCCCCGTATCAGCCTGCTCTTTCCCTGGCATACGCTGGACAGACAAGTGCATGTGACCGGTCGGGTGGAGAAGATGAGCACCTTCGAGGTGATGAAGTATTTCCACAGCCGTCCCAAGGATAGCCAGATTGCCGCCTGGGTCTCCAAGCAGTCGACCCGCATTTCGGCGCGCGGTGTTCTGGAGGCCAAATTCCTCGAGCTCAAGCAGAAGTTTGCCAATGGCGAAGTGCCGCTGCCGAGCTTCTGGGGCGGTTTTCGGGTGCGGATCGACACGGTCGAATTCTGGCAGGGGGGTGAGCATCGCCTGCACGATCGTTTCTACTACACCCGCGATGGGGATGGCTGGCATATCGAGCGTCTGGCTCCCTGAGTGCGCTGTTCAAATCTGTTTTCACAAGGAGTGTGTATGCGTCTGTATGGTGATCTGCGTTCTGGCAACTGTTACAAGGTGTGGCTGCTGGCCCGCTGGCTGGAGCTGCCCCTTGAGTGGGTAGAGGTCGATATTCAGGCGGGGGATACCCGTACCCCTGCATTTTTGGCCATGAACCCCAACGGCAAGATCCCGGTGCTGGAGATGGGTCAGGGCGATACGCTGGCGGAATCCAATGCCATCCTCTTCTATCTGGCGCAAGGTAGCACCTTGTGGCCAACCGATCCGCGCCAGCAGGCCGAGGTGCTCAAATGGATGTTCTTCGAGCAATACAGCCACGAGCCATACATCGCGGTGGCCCGCTTCATCGTTCACTATCTCGGCCGACCCGAGTCGCAGGAGGCGCGTCTCGACGGGCTGAAAGCCGGTGGCGAGAAGGCGCTGGCGGTGATGGAGCAACAGCTGAAACAGAGCCCCTACCTGTGCGGTGATGCGCCGACCATCGCCGATATCGCCCTTTATGCCTACACCCATGTGGCAGAGGAGGGGATCTTCTCTCTGCAGGGGTGGCCCGCTATCCGTAGCTGGATCGCCCGTATTGAAGCCCATCCCCGTCACCTGACGCTGCCCGCGGCCTGTCAGGCCAGCTGATGGAACTGCTGATCGAGGCCAGTCTGTGGCAACCGCAGTGGGCTGCGCTGTTGCCGCACTGGCAGCAGCAGGGTCATCGCTGGCAGCTGCTGCTGGGCAAAGAGGCGGCGGCTGCCCTCGATCAAACCGATGCACCCTGGGCGAGCAGCCCTCCAGACGGGGTGCTCTGCCCGGGAGCCCTGCTGGCTGCCTGGCTCGATGGGGATCTGCTGGCGGATTTTCATGTTGATCCCAGCCGCCAGGTTCTGATCAGTGCCTCTACCTCCCTATTGACCCTCGCCAGGGAGCAGGGACTGCTCACCCTTGGCCCTGTGGGGGCCGATCTGCCGCTCACCCCCGAGGCCGATTTGGGTGCCGTGCTTAATCGCCTGCTGGCGCGCCGCGTGATGATACCGACGTTGGCCGAGGATTCGCACGCCGCTGGCGTCGTGCTGCGACCACTGCAGGCCGCCGATGAGCGCGAGATAGTGCGCTACTGCAGCGACGAGGCGCTGGCCCGCTATACCCTCAATATTCCTCACCCCTATCCGCCGGAGGGGGCCCGCGACTGGCTGGCCCTTAGCTGGCGCAAGGCGGCGCTTGGCCTTGGCTGGAGCTGGGCCATCACCTTGCCAGAGGAGCAAGGGGCGGCGCTGGTTGGGGTGATCTCCCTGCACTGGAATGGCGAGCTCGCCTGGTGGGTGGGCGTACCTTGGCAAAATCGCGGTCTGGCGACTCGGGCCGCCAGCTTGGTCAAGGAGTTTGCCTTTGACCAACTTAAACTGCCGGCGCTGACGGCTCGCCATATGCCAGACAATTTAGCCTCCGGCCGGGTGATGGCAAAACTGGGGATGCACTATCGCGGGCGGCGCCATATCAGCGGTCGTCAGCCGTGCGAGGTGAGCTACTGGCGGCTGGATCGCGCGCCCTCCTTGCCCAGCCCCTTGCCCGAGGAAATTGCCCGCTGGCTGGCAGATGAGCGGATCGCCGTGGTGATCCTGTGGGATCCTGCCACGACCAATCGGCAGAGTGCCAACGGCAAGCTGGCCATCTCGCTCTTTGTGGATGAGAGGGGCGAGGGGGAGAAGCCCTGTTTTCTGCGTTGCCCGCCGCATCTTGAGAGGTTGCTGGCGCTGCACTGTTACCCCGTCGATCTGCTGGAGCAGGCCGAACCGGAGCAGTTGTCCCATCTTGGCGGCGTCTTGCTGAAAGACAGGGATGAACGGGGGCTGGCGTGGCTGCTGCAACTGGTCGCGCTGCAGCGTCAGGGGCCCGAGCTGCTTAGCCGCGAGGAGCGCGTATCACGGCTCCACTGGTTCAACCAATTGATGGCGCAGGCGCTGGGCGGCAACGGTGACTCTTCGCAGATACGCTATCAGCAGTTACGGCTGCTGGTGGAGCTGCCGGAGCTGGTCGACGAGCTGGATGGCTGTTGGCATCAAACGCCCGAACTGACCTTTGCGCGGCTGGCGCGGGAGGCTCCCGCCCTCTGGCTGGCCTACCGCGAGGCGATGAACAGGGCCACCCCGGCTACGCTAACAGCCTTGCAGCAGCAGTTTGCCGCTCGTTTTCCTGAGTGCACCCTCCCATTTTTGGACAAAGGTACTCAGAATGACCAGCCGTTGTGTGGAATAATGCCCGCTCTGCTGTACGAGGAGTAATACCTGATGTTGAGAACCGAGCGCCCCGGTGACATGCTGCCGGTCTATGAGCTGCTGAGTGCCGCCTTCGGTCGTTCCGATGAGGCCGAACTGGTCAACCGCCTGCGCGAATGTGGTGCCGCCGTAGTGACCATGGTCGAAGAGGAAGAGTACGAGTTCATGGGGCACCTGATGCTAAGCCCGATCACCATTAACGGCATGGAAGGGCCCTGGCTCGGTCTGGCGCCGGTCGCGGTTCATCCTGACTGGCAAGGTCAGGGGATTGGCTCGGATCTTATCCGTGAAGGGCTTGATACGGCGCTCGAGATGGACTGGAAAGGGGTGGTAGTACTCGGGGATCCGGCCTATTACAGCCGTTTCGGTTTCCGCCCGGCCAGCGAGTTTGGCCTGCACTGCATCTATGAGGTGCCTGCCGACTGCTTTATGGCGATGGAGCTGCAGGAGCGCGGTTTTGCGGGTGTGCAGGGTGAGGTGCTCTATCACCCCCTGTTTGATGAACTCCCCGACGAGCTGCCGGACGCGCAGGCAGAAGTGTCCCATTTATAGCGAGACGTCGCAGCGACAAGCCATAACGAAAAAGCCCTCATCGAGGGCTTTTTCATCTTGTATTGGTCCCTGCCGGGCTTATTCGAGCAAATTGGCTCAGGCAATGATGTCGAGCTGGGTGCCCTTGCGATTATCTTCGCCCACCATGTCACCCATCTGCTGGGCGAGCGGGCTCTGCTGGAATTGCATGTAGTCGCTCAGATTCTGCTGGCGCTGGTAGCGATTGGCCGCCTGATAGAGTTCCGCTGTGCTCGGGCCCGACTTGCTGTCGCTCTCCTGACCGCTGGCCTCCAGGTAGCGCTCCACCACGGCCTTATCTTGCTGGTTGGCCGTATAAGAGACCGCCAGAGTTCTGCGAGCCGTTGCTTTCTCTTCGCTCTGCGCCTGCACTTCATCCTTCTTGGCCAGTGCTTCGTTACGGGCCTGACTGACCTGCTCGGGTGTGACAGTCAGAGAGGAGGGGTATTTGCCGTAATCGGGCAGCGGCATGGGTCGGGAGGTGATTTGCATGGTGGCGCTTCTCTTTTGAACAGGGACGGACGCATGATACTCATCGATCTTAGTTCAATAAATCACCACTTGTCGGTTCATCAAGAGTGGGTTCAGTTTCGCGCATCGATGGTTAATTGAACCGTATCTGAGTGACAAAAAAGGCGCCATAAGGCGCCTTTTTGTCGTTCAGTCATCGCTGGATCAGTTGAAGAACCAGTACCCGCGGTTGACGAGACGGGTCAGCAGTTGCAGGAAACCGGCCTGATCGGCCAGCTCCACCATATCGGCTTGAGTGATGATGTCTTTGTCACACAACAGCGAAATGGCGGCCGCGTCTTCGCTCTGCAGGGTCCAGGCTTCGCCGTCGATGAAGCACTGCTGGCTCTCGCCGCTAAACCAGACGGTGCGCAGGCCTGGTACCTTGATGGCTGGCTCGCCCTGGGTCAGCAGGTCGGCAACCTCCTCGGCGCTATAGTCCGGCTCGACCGGATTGACGTCCAGATCGTGCTTGGCCTCGGAGATCATGGTGCCGAACCACTCCTTGAACAGGGTCTCGTCATCGAGGGCCTGTTGCATCAGCTCGCGCAGACGGTGCAGCTCGTGGGGCTGGATCTCGCCGTGACGGGCGCGGGGCTTGAGATCTGCATCGCCGTAACGCTCGGTACGCACCTCGTTGTCGATCAGGTGATCGGCAAAGGAGGAGATAAGCGCCTTGGCATCCGGCGCGCGGAAACCCACCGAGAAGTTCATGGAGGGCTCGATGGCGTAGCCTTCGTGGGGGAATCCGGGCGGAATGTAGAGGATGTCGCCCGGCTCCATGATGACGTCGATGATCGCATCGAACGGCTCGCAGTGCAGCAGTGCGGCATGGGCGGCAAACTCGTTGAGCGGCTTGGCATCGCCAACCCGCCAGTGGCGCTTGCCCAGACCCTGGGTGATGAACACATCGTAATTGTCGATGTGGGGGCCGACACCCGCGTGAGGGGTGGAGAAGCTCACCATCACATCGTCAAAGCGCCAGCCCGGAATGAACTGGAACGGCACCGCCAGCTCGTTCACCTCGGGAGCCCAGTGGTTGCAAGCCTGTACCAGAATGGTCCAGTTCTCTTCGCCCAGATGGTCGTAGGATTCGAAGGGGCCGTGGGCAGCATCCCACTTGCCGTCGAAACGGGTGACGAGGCGGGACTCTACCACCTCTTCCATGGCCAGACCCGCCAGCTCGTCCGGGCTGATGGGATCCTGAAAGTCCTTGAAGCCACCCTTGATAAGGAGCGGGCGCTTCTGCCAGTAGTGCTCAAGGAAGTGAGCGATATCCAGATTGAGTTCGTACATGCTGTTTCTCGTGTCTCGCAAAGAGGTTTTGCCCAAGGCAGGCTTGGGAAAAGCCACTCGGGATCCTGCCGTGGCAGGGAAAATAACAGGGGCCCTGTGGCGTATCGTGCACAGGGCCCCTTCGTCACTGCCGGTTGGCTTACTTCAGCAGATCGACCAGACGCTGGGCGTCACCGATGTAGTTGGCCGGGGTCAGCTTCTTCAGCTCAACCTTGACCGCTTCCGGCAACTCTAGGGTGTCGATAAAGGTGCGCATCCCTTCAGCATCGACGCGGCGACCACGGGTCAGCTCCTTGAGTTTCTCGTAGGGCTTCTCGATACCGTAGCGGCGCATTACGGTCTGGATCGGCTCGGCCAGCACTTCCCAGTTGGCATCCAGATCGGCGGCCATGGCGGCGTCGTTGGCTTCCAGCTTGGAGATGCCCTTGAGGGTCGCCTGATAGGCAATCAGGGAGTAACCCACCGCCACACCGAGGTTGCGCAGCACGGTAGAGTCGGTCAGATCACGCTGCCAGCGGGAGATGGGCAGCTTGCTCGCCAGATGCTGGAACACGGCGTTGGCCAGACCCAGATTGCCTTCGGAGTTCTCGAAGTCGATGGGGTTGACCTTGTGCGGCATGGTGGAGGAGCCGATTTCGCCTGCGATGGTGCGCTGCTTGAAGTGACCCAGGGAGATGTAACCCCACACATCACGGTCGAAGTCGATCAGGATGGTGTTGAAGCGGGCCATGGCGTCGAACAGCTCGGCGATATAGTCGTGCGGCTCGATCTGGGTAGTGTAGGGGTTCCAGGTCAGACCCAGGGAGGTAACGAACTCCTCGGAGAACTGGTGCCAGTCCACATTCGGGTAGGCGCTGAGGTGGGCGTTGTAGTTGCCGACCGCGCCGTTGATCTTGCCGAGGATCTCCACCGCCATGATCTGCTTGAACTGGCGCTCCAGACGGTAGGCGACGTTGGCCATCTCCTTGCCCATGGTGCTCGGGGTCGCCGGCTGGCCGTGGGTGCGGGAGAGCAGCGGCATGTCACGGTACTCGTGGGCCAGGCGCTTGAGCTCGCCGATCAACTTTTCGCAATAAGGCTTGATGACCTCTTCGCGGGCGGTTTTCAGCATCAGGCCGTGGGAGTTGTTGTTGATGTCTTCCGAGGTGCAGGCGAAGTGGATGAACTCGCTGACAGCCGCCAGCTCCGGGTTCACTTCGACCTTCTCTTTGAGGAAGTACTCCACCGCTTTCACATCATGGTTGGTGGTGCGCTCGATCTGTTTGATACGGGCGGCGTCACTCTCGTTGAAGTTGCTGACGATGCCGTCGAGCAGGGCGTTGGCGGCCGCGCTCAGGGCAGGGACTTCCGGGATCCCGGCGTGGCTGGCCAGTTTTTGCAACCAGCGCACCTCGACTTCGACGCGAAAACGCAGCAGGCCGAATTCGGAGAAGATAGGGCGCAGGGCATCGGCCTTGTCGCCATAACGACCGTCAATCGGGGAAACAGCAGTCAGCGCGGACAGCTCCATGGGGTGAACTCCTGATGATTTGTGTGGGGGATCCGTATCCACTCGCGCGTGGGGCTGAGTTGTCATCAAGGCGGATGTGCGGCTGTTCACCCTGATGTCGACCTCGCTTGCCCGCGCGCGAGCCGATGATTAGTAACGTTTGGCCAGCTCCACCATCTTCTTGCGAGCGAAGATGATCTGGGTGCGGCTGCCACCGAGCTGACGCCACAGCACGCAGGCACGAATGCCCGCCAGCAGCAGGGCGCGCACCTTGTGCTGCACCAGCGGTTGCTGCAGGAACAGCGGGGTACCCGCCACCTGGATGCGCGGCCCGATGGGGCTGATAAGATCGCTGTAGATGCTCGCCATGTTGGCCAAAATCTGCTCGTCGAGCAGATCGAAGTGCTGTTGCTGGCGACCAATCTGGCTGATCCGCTCACCCAGCATATTGAGAATGTCCTTGCGCTTGGCCAGCTTGCGCTCCAGTGCAATCAGGCTCACCACGTAGCGGGTCAGCTCGGCATTCTTCTGGCTGCCGTCGGCACCCAGCTGTTCGACCAGCGCACGGTAGCCGTCGCGAATGGCCAGATGGGTGTTGTTGAACACCTCGAGCGGCTGGCTCGGGTTGGTCACCAGAATGCTGGAGAGGCTCTCGCGTAGGGCGGCCTCGTCACAGCTGCCGTCTCGGGCCACCTTCTGCACCAGATACGCGGCCTGGCAGATGCCGGCAAAGGCCATTGTTCTGTCTTGGAATTTATCGCTCACGTCTGCTGCCTTCTGTTAAGGATTCAAACCGGATGGCTGAAACGTTGTTCGATGATGCCGCCGCCCAGACACACTTCCCCGTCATAGAAGACGGCGGATTGGCCCGGGGTCACCGCAGCCTGTTTCTCGTCGAAGATGACCCGGATGGTCTCGTCGTCGATGGGCTGGATCAGGCAGGGGATATCCTGCTGGCGGTAGCGGGTCTTGACGGTGCAGCGACGCGGCTCGCGAATGGGGGTGCGATCCACCCAGTGCAACTGGCTGGCAATCAGGCCATCGGAGTAGAGGCGGGGATGTTCGCCCTGCGCCACCACCAGCACGTTGCGCTCGACCTCTTTGTCGACCACATACCAGGCCTCTTCGGTGGCATCTTTGCGACCACCGATGCCGAGCCCCTTGCGCTGGCCCAGGGTGTGATACATCAGACCCTGATGCTCGCCGATCACCTTGCCATCCACGGTCTCGATTTTACCGGGCTGGGCGGGTAGGAACTTGGCCAGGAAGTCCTTGAACTTGCGCTCGCCGATAAAGCAGATGCCGGTGGAGTCTTTCTTCTTGGCGGTAATGAGATCCAGCTG
Source organism: Aeromonas sp. 604282 (assembly GCF_049170575.1). NCBI lineage: Bacteria > Pseudomonadati > Pseudomonadota > Gammaproteobacteria > Aeromonadales > Aeromonadaceae > Aeromonas > Aeromonas sp. 604282. The sequence continues at coordinate 130,269 of NZ_JAAKMV010000003.1, forward strand.
CTCGGCGATGCGGCGCACCTCGGGCTTCTCCAGATCGCCAACCGGGAACAGGCTCTGACCCACTTGCTTCTCGCTCAGGGTATAGAGGAAGTAGCTCTGATCCTTGTTGGTATCGAGACCGCGCAGCAGGCGCGGGCGGCCGGTGCTGTCGTCACGGCGCACATAGTGGCCGGTGGCGATGTAGGTGGCACCCAGCTCTTCGGCGGCAAATTCGAGGAACGCCTTGAACTTGATCTCCTTGTTGCAAAGGATATCCGGGTTTGGCGTGCGGCCAGCCTTGTACTCTTCGAGGAAGTGCTCGAACACATTGTCCCAGTACTCGGCCGCGAAGTTGATGGTGTGGAGTTTCATCCCCAGCTTGTCGCAGACGGCCTTGGCATCAGCCAAATCCTGGGCGGCAGAGCAGTACTCGTCCGTGTCGTCTTCTTCCCAGTTCTTCATGAACAAGCCTTCGACCTGATAGCCCTGCTGCTGGAGCAGGTAGGCCGAGACGGAAGAATCCACGCCGCCGGACATGCCGACGATCACCTTGATTTGGCTGTTGTCTGTCATTAGTCGAAGTTACCAGTTCGTTTAAACGGGGCGTATTCTACCAGAGTTTTGCGTCCCCGGTCACATATCCATGCCGCAGTTCCCATCAGGAGCCTGATAGCAGGAAATCGTTTTTCTGTTGTTGGCCTTTGTCACCGAAAAAGAGTTTCAAATGGCCTCAGATAAAGGCCTTGAGGGCCGACAGTGGCAGCCGTGTACCCGCCAGATAATCCTGAATGCACTGCCACACCAAGGGGCTGCGCAGGGCCGGTTTGCATTCCGCTATTTCTTCCAGAGTGAGCCAGTGGCAGGCGAGGATATCGCCGTCAGGATCCTCTGGATGGTGCTGACCCGGCGCTTTTTCAAGGTCGAAGATGATGGCGGTGCGCACATAGGTGGCCTCGCTGTCGGCCGGTTTGTAGAGATAGGTGCCAAGCCAGGAGGTAGGCGTGGCGGTCAGCCCCGTCTCCTCTTTCAGCTCGCGGCAGGCGGCGGTGAGCAGATCTTCACCGGCCTCCACATGGCCGGCGGGCTGGTTGAAGCGGCGCTGGCCTTTAATCTCCTCTTCCACCACCAGAAAGCGGCCCTGCCACTGCACCAGCGCGGCAACCGTCAATCTGGCCTGCATGCGCTCATGCGGCGTTTTTTCCTGCGATGCAGAAAGGTTATCGCTCATAAGGACTCCTTGTCTCGTTACCGGTTTGGCCCCGGCCGGAGCGGGGGCTCGATTCAGCGCTGTTCTTTACTGTTCGATTGCCAGCGGGCTGCGCGTCACTTCGAGGGGTTGTTGCGGGCCGGTCGGCGCGCGGTACCACGGCCGCCGCTGCGATTGGCCGGGCGGGGGCTCGCGTCACGGCTGTCGCGCCGCTGGCCCTGACCATGCGGGCTTCGGGTCGGTTGGGAAGCGCGTGGATTGCTGCTGCCCGTGCCCTGACTGCGCGGTTTGTTGGGTGCCTGTGCCCTGCGCGGGGCTGGCGCCAACTCGGGAGCGGGCAGGGCGCGGCTCTCGCCGGGGGCCAGACCATCTAACGTCCAGTCGCCGATGGCGTAGCGAATAAGGCGCAAGGTGGGGTGGCCGATATGGGCGGTCATCCGCCGTACCTGGCGGTTGCGCCCCTCCACTATCTTGATCTCCAGCCAGCTGGTGGGGATCTCCTTGCGCTCGCGAATGGGCGGATTGCGCGGCCACACCGCAGGTTCATCCATGATGCGCGCCCCGGCGGGCAGGGTCATGCCGTCATTGAGCTCCACCCCGGCGCGCAGAGCGGCCAGTTTCTCCTCGCTCGGGATCCCTTCCACCTGCACCCAGTAGGTCTTGGGGGTCTTCTCCCCCGGCTGGGTGAGACGCGCCTGCAGCTTGCCATCGTTGGTGAGCAGCAGCAGCCCCTCACTGTCGCGATCGAGCCGCCCTGCGGCGTAGATGCCGGGCTCTTTGATGTAATCCTTGAGAGTCTCGCGGCCCGCCTCGTCGGTGAACTGGCAGAGCACCATATAGGGCTTGTTCAGCAGGAGCAATTTGCGATCCTCTGGGGCCAGCTCCGGTTTGCGGGGGGATGCATGGCGGGGGGCGGCGGGTTTGGCCGCCGTGCGCGGGGCGTTATCGCGCGGCGCGCGGCTGACAGAGAGACGGGAGCGGGGAGATTTCATCGGATACACACTTCAGACAGACGATGGCAGCGAGTGTACCACAGGGTGCTGAGGGCAGGATGAATGGCTGGCGTTACAGCAAGCAGCGCCCGGAGCCAATTCGCCTAGCTCAGCAGGCTCTCGATCACGATAGCCTGACGGGCGGGGGGCGAGCCCGCCAACAGCAGGGCGTGGCTGACCACATCGTCGATCATCGCCTGCGCCAGTCGGGTGAGGGGGCGCAGGGTCTCCCGTCCGCTACCAACCGGTACCGCCAGCAGAATGATGGTCTGCACCGGCCCGATTTGAGAGCCCCACTCGATGGGCTCCTTGCAGCTAAGCAGGGCCAGCGTTGGCTGGCTGATCCCTTCGCTCAATACATGAGGCATGGCAAGGCCGGGGCGGATGATGGTGGCCGAGACCTGCTCGCGCCGCTCTACCGCAGCTGTCAGTGTGGCGCGGTCGGTGAGCAGCTCGGCGGGCAACAGATCGATCAGATGCTCGATGGCTTCGGCCTTGGTCAGCGATTTGGGGCTATGGGCCAGCTGGCGCAGGGCAAAATGGTAGTCGGGCAGAGCGTTGGCCAGTCGCAACTCCGCCAGCGCGGCGGTGCGCGGGCGCACCAGCGGTTGACCCAGTTCGCCGCACCAGCAGGTGAAGGCCATGTGGGCCAGCTCGGCATCGCACCCTTCAATTTGCAACTGGCAGAGATCGCCGGGCTGGGTGGCGAGGGTCAACAGGGAGAGCTGGTTGCTGGCCGCAACGGTCTGGCGCCGGGTGAGGTTGGCGCAGCGGATGGTGGATTTGAACATCCTCGCCAGCCGGTTCAACTGCTTGGCCTGGGTGATGCTCAACCCCTGCTGGCAGTAGAAGGTGATTTCGCGGGTCAGCATCAGGCCGGGATCGGCAGGGCCTTGAGTACGGCGTTGGCATCCAGCAGCACGGTTTCCAGTCTCACCTGATGGATGGTGCAGCCGAGGAAGCGCTCTTTCTGCTCAATCTCGATATCGGAGGCAATCAGCACCAGGTCGGCGCTGGCAATATCGCGGGCGGTCAGCATGTTTTCCATGCCCATGGCGCCCTGAGTCTCGACCTTGATCTTGAGTCCCAGCCCAGTGGCGGCTTTTTGCAGGGCATCGGCAGCCATATAGGTATGGGCGATACCGGTCGGGCAAGCGGTGACGGCGACGATCTTCATCTGCTCTCTGTGATGCTGACAAGGGGGAGCAACAAGATAGCGCCAGTGGGGGGCTTTTACCAAAAGTCCATATGAAAAGTGGGATCTTGATGGGGATATGCCCGTCCCTTGAACGGCTGTGCAAGCTCATGCCGGGCCAGTCGGGTGTCTGGTTGCTCTAAACAACAAGGGCCACCCCTGTGGGTGGCCCTGAACAATCTGCGTCTGTTGTTATGGCTATCAGGCGGTCTGGGCGGCCAGCTCGGCGGCTTTCAGTTCGCGCTTGATGCGGCGGATCTTGCGCTCTTCGGCGACCGCGACACAGCCCATCAGCACCAGACAGGCGGCTGCTGCGATATCCAGCGCCGCGAAGGTGCCGGTCCAGCCGGTCAGACCGAAGATGGGGGTGCCATCGGCGATCATGCCCAGACCCAGTTTGGCGAAGCTGTCACCAATCAGGTAAGCGAAGGTGCCCTTGACGCCATCGGCTACGCTGATGCCCTGCTTGGGGACGAAGCCCACGGCGGCGACGCCAATCAGCAACTGCGGACCAAACACCAGGAAGCCCAGGGTGAACAGGGAACCCAGGAACATAAACTGGGTGGTCGCATGCTGGTAGAGACCCAGGGTCGCGATGATCAGCGCCAGCGCCACACAGGCAACCAGACCACGACGGCCATTGGCCAGATCGGAGAGGTAACCCCACATCAGGGTGCCGACCAGTGCGCCCACTTCGAAGAAGGTAAAGCCCTGAATAGCCACATCTTTGGAGAAGCCCAGCTCCTGGTGGGCATAGACGGTGGACCACTGGTCGATACCGATACGCACCACGTAGAGGAAGATGTTGGCAAAGCAGAGCAGCCAGATCACCTTGTTCAGCAGCACGTACTTCACGAAGATCTGCCACTTGGTCAGCTTCTGCTCTTCGGTGGCGATATCCTCTTCGCTCGCTACTTCGTCAAACAGCTCTTCCACCTTGCCAAGGCCATAGGCTTCCGGTGAATCGCTACCAAAGCGCAAGCCGATAAAGCCGACGATCAGCGCGATGATGGAGGGGAAGATAAACATGCCGAGCACGTTGCCATCGAACAGGTAGTTGGCACCGAACAGCGCCACACCGGCCGCGCCGGCCCCGCCCACGTTATGGGAGAGGTTCCACATGCCCAGATAGGTGCCGCGCTTGTTGCGAGGGGTCCACTTGGTGATGGTGGAGTAGCTGCACGAGCCGCCACAGCTCTGGAAGAAACCGCTCAGGGCGTAGAAGAAGATCATGAAGTAGAGGCTGAAACCGGTGCCACCCATGCTGGCACTGAAGCCCAGCATGCACAGGGCGGAGAGGATCAGCATCAGCGGCAGGAACTGCTTGGTGTTCTTGCCATCGGCGTAGTAGGAGACGATGGTCTTGCCCACCCCGTAGGTGATGGAGAAGCCAAGGCCGATCATGCCAAGCTCGGTCATGGAGAGACCGTACTCCTGGATCATGTCATTTTGCGCAATGTTGAAGTTCTTGCGGATCAGATACATGGTCAAATAGCCAATAAATACAACCAGATAAGATTGCATAAACGGCTTGAACCAGAGCTTGCGCCGGGCTTCGACCGGCAGGTCGAGGGTGGGGACCCGGACCTGTTGGAGCAATTTCAACATCTTCGTTCATCCTCTGCGAGATAGACGGTATTTCCGCCGCGCCCCTCATTTGTAGATAGGTTGTTCGAGGTCACGCCACGGAAGGGGGAACGGAACGTCGGGGCTGTCAGCCGTTGCTGCGCTCGACGCTCCATCCATATAAACCCGGGCCCGGCACGGGATGACGGGGCGCATTGCCCGTCGCGGTGCGGGTCACGACATCAGGTGGGGTGACTCTAATAAGAGGGGCAAAAAATGGCTTGAGAGCCATCCCTAGTGGGGCTAGGAAATTTTCCTAGTTTTTGCGCTTTCGCGGACAAAGCGTGAGAAACATCACACCGCTGACGCCGGATTGCTGCCATTTCAGCCAGTTTGGCGCTCTGTGCGAGTGCTGGGCTGAGGAGGGGAGAGGTCAGAAGGGAGCCAAGTAAAGGAAAGGGGAGAGACGAGGAAGAGTGCTTATCGACCACTATTTCTCGGGGGGCGATATTGGGAAATACGGCCCGCCAGCCATCCCCAAAAAACAAGAGGCCACCCCGTGGGGTGGCCTCTTTTATGATCTAGGAGCCGTCATGGCGAGGGGAACTCAGGCCGCCTTGGCCAGGGTTACCTCGTCACTCTTTTTTACCCGCAGCTTTTTCAGGGCAACCGCGACCACACCGGTGACGATGGCACCGCAGATCATGCAGAGCAGGGCCAGCAGCGGCTTGTTGACCGCACCCAGAAGAGCCACGATAGGGCCACCGTGGGCAACGCTGTTGGTGATGCCGAACAGGAAGGCCATCACAGCGGCGGTCATGCTGCCCAGCACGTTGGCCGGAATGACGGCCAGCGGGTCACGGGCGGCGAACGGAATCGCCCCTTCGGAGATACCCACCAGACCCATGGCACCGGCGGCTTTGCCCGCTTCGATCTCGGACTCGTCAAAGATGCCGAGCTTGCGACCGAGCACGGTCGCCAGCGACATGCCAAGGGGCGCAGCCGGGATGGCGCAAGCCATGGCACCCATGAACTGGGTCTGACCGGAGGCGATCATGCCGACGGAGAAGAGGAAGGCCACCTTGTTGACCGGGCCACCCATATCAAAGCCGGCCATACCACCGAGTACGATACCCAGCAGCACCAGGCTGCCGCCGCTCATGGAGAGCAGCATGGCGTTGAGGCCGGTCATCATGTCGGCAATCGGGGCGCCGATAATGAAGATGAATACCGCAGCAATAAACAGGGAACCGACGATGGGGGCGATCAGGATCGGCACCAGCGGCTGCACCATCTTGTGGTACTGACGGGTGGCGATCCAGCGCACCAGATAACCGACCAGGAGGCCCGCAATGATGGCACCGATAAAGCCGGTACCGGCATCCGCGCCGTAGAAGCTGCCGTTGTTGGCGATCCAGCCGCCGATAAAGCCCGGTGCCAGCGCCGGACGATCGCCGATGGCGTAGGCGATATAGCCCGCCAGTATGGGGATCATCAGGGTGAAGGCGGCCACGCCCACGTTGAGGATCTGGTTCCACATGCTCCCTTCCGGGATCTGCATGCCGCTCGGGGTCGGGTTGCCGCCGATGGCCAGTGCCAGCGCAATCAACAGACCACCTGTCACTACAAACGGGATCATGTGCGATACACCGTTCATCAGGTAGCGATAGAGATTGGAACTGCCGCCCGCGCTCTTCTCTTCACCTTTTTTATCTTCTTTGCCAGCCACGTAGGCGGGGGCTTTCAGGGCCTGCTCGATCAGACCCTTGCCATCCTTGATGGGGGCCTTGACGCCGGTTTTGATCAGCGGCTTGCCAGCGAAGCGGGCCATGTCCACCTGCTTGTCACAAGCCACCACGATGGCGGTGGCGCGGGCGATCTCGTCCGCGGTCGGGCTGTTCTTGACGCCGATGGAGCCGTTGGTCTCCACCTTCACCTCATAACCCAGCTCCTTGGCGGCGCGCTCCAGCGACTCGGCAGCCAGATAGGTGTGGGCGATACCGGCCGGGCAGCCGGTGACACCGATGATAAAGCCCTTGCTGGTGGTCGGGGCCGCGCTCTGCTCCTCTTTCTTGGTCAGCAGCAGCGCCAGCGCATCGGCCGGAGTTTTCGCCGCCAGCAGCTTGGCGATAAAGCCCTCTTCGATCAGCTTGCCGGAGAGCTCGGCCAGCACCTCGATATGGTGGTTGGCGCCGCCATCGGGGGAGGCGATCATAAAGAAAATATGGGACGGCTTGCCATCTTCGGCGCCGTACTCGATGCCGTTGCGGCTGATGCCGATGGCGACCGCCGGGTTGCATACCGCTGCACTCTTGGCGTGGGGCAGGGCCACGCCCTCTTCAAAGCCGGTGTTGCCCAGCTCTTCGCGGGCCCACAGATCCTTGATAAAGGCCTGCTCGTTGCTGACCTTGCCTTGCGACGCCAGCAGGCGGGCCATCTCGGTGAAGACCTCTTCCTTACGCGTCGCTTTCAAATCGAGGTTGATCAGATGTTCATTGATCAAGGTGGTGATCATGGCGCTCTCCCCGCTTCCGGTGACGGAAGCTATGCGTGAGTACGTATCGACGTACTGGATAAAAATGACCTTATCATTATCGCGGCTCGCCCGCCCCCTCCCTATCGGACAAATGTGCTAATCACTGGATTTTTGTGCGCAGTAAAACGCGATGTGATGAAGATCCCGTTTTCAGGTAGGACTCACCATTTTCAGGTTATTGCTAATTTTGTCTTTAAAAACAAATAAATGGATTGTGGTTGGTCTCGTAGCCAGGTTTGTAATGTGTCATGTCAATAAATTAATCACCAGCAGGGTCTGGATTTATATGTGGTTTTAAGGCGTTATCAGATGTGACCCTTCTCACAAAAAGTCGCCATTTCGTCGGGCGAATTAGGATTTTTATGCGCCTGATGGCGGAGGCCAATCGCATTGGCTGGGCGAGCGCAGAGGGGTGTTGTTTGGGAAGAAAGTGTGGTGGCAAGAGAGGGATGGCTGAAAAGATAGAGGTGATAACGCGAACGTTCGAATACGCTGCGCTATTCGAACCTGCGGATTACACAATATGCGCCACCGACCCCAGCCAGTTGGGAACTTGTTGCCGATACCACTCCAGATATTGCTGTGCCTGCGGCTTCTCTCTTCTGGTCAGCAGATTGGTGACCTCAATAATCAGCCAGCACTTGGCCATGACGAGATGGCGGAGCAACCGGTCGCCAGAGAGCAGCGAACTGTGGCGCAGATAGCGTTCAATGATGGTTTCATACTCAGCCAGCGAACCCATCCGCGGCACCAGCGGGGCCAGATCGATGGCCGGACTGCCATAACCAAATCGCTCCCAGTCAAACAACACCAGCTCACCATTGTTGCGGGTGCCCCAGTTGCCCTCATTGCTATCTCCCGAAATCAGGCATGACTCCTCGAATAGTTCGTGACCAAGTTGCTGGATATGGCGGATCTTCTCGTTTACCGCTTCCGGCAGGCAGAGTACAGAGAGCGCCTCGTTGGTGTCGGCGAGCGACCAGCCGTGAGTTTTAACCGCAAAGTCGGGCTGATAGTTGGCGTTATGCAGGCTGGACAGCTGAGCAAAGGTCTGTTCGTTGTGGTGCAGCTGCGTGAGCGTGACCGGATGAGGGATCTGCTCAAGGAACAGGATCTCTCCTTCGGCCCTGAGCAGGGCAGGTGTGTTGAGCCCGCTCAAATGCGGGGCTGCACGTTGGTAGAAATGGCGCTCGACCGGTGATGCGCCGCTTTTTCTGATACAGGGCTTGCCATCCAGCAGCTGGATATTGACCGAAGCGCCCCCCATTTTCGCCAGCTCCTGTTGCGTCATCCTCTACCCCGTTAGCTATGAGTGGTCAGGTGCGTGAGATAGCTATTTACCTCTGCCCGAGTCGTGAAACGGTGCTTGTCGTTTGGGAATCGATCAAACAGCTCGTGATGGAATTGGCGGGAGCTTTTGCCGGCTCGCTGCCCATATTCCGATGCCCACACCAGCAGTTGTTGAAAGCTCTCTTCGGCTGCCACTGCATCCCGTTGCCTGGCACTTTGTGATCCGCGAGATAGCAGTGAATCACGGCATACCGACCAGTCGAGATCCAGAAATAGCAGGGTATCAGCGGCATCAAGTAGTTGCTCGGCCAGGGCACCAAATACCCCTTCGACCACCCATGATGGCTCTTGAGCAAGTGTCTGAATGGCATGGTCAATCTCATGCTGGGGCCGTTTTTGGTTAAAGCCGCCCGGCTGCCAGACAATGGTGTCCAGATTGACCTCGCGGATAGTTAACCCCTCAGCCAATCGAGCCGCCAACCAGCTCTTGCCCGATCCCGAGTTGCCAATAATCAGAATTCGCTTCATCAATGAGTGCTCTTTTCTGGAACAGATATCTGGAGGCTGGAAAGTAGGGGGCAATGCGCTGCTCTGCGGGATCGGCCTCCAGCAGCAGCGCTAGCGGCAGTTGGTCGGGGTTCGTCTCGACAAACGTCATCTTTATTTCTCTTTTATCCCGCTCTGACGGTCCGTGGTGCGCCGTCCTCTGGGCCTGATGGTCACTCAATATTCCAGAAACTTCTCGCCGCAGCGCTCGCAGATCAGGTGCTTTACATGGGTGGCCTGGTAAGCCAGCGTTTCGCCAAACGCCCAGTTGGTAATGCTGCTGGAAGTAAAGGCTTGCCAGAAGGCTTTGCGCGGATCCTTGGGCATTATGTCCTGGCTATGATCGCGGGCGACCAGCACCACGATATGGCGGGTACGCTCGCCACATTTGTCACAGAGATGGATTTCACTCGGTGGGTTCTGGTCGTGCGGGTTGCTCATAAAGAGGCTCGTGAAGAGAGTGGACGCCCATCATATCCCTCTCCACTTGGCTCTCAATCTCTCCTTGCCAGCGCAGTGAGCAGGCTCACATTTTGCGCCCCCTCTTTGTTATTTGCCCGCGCGCCGCAGTCGTGTGCCTCTGGTCGATGCCCGCTTTTGCGGTTTGCTGGTGAGTGGTGATGATATGGCGGGTGGGGCGAGCTCGGGTTGCTGCATCTGGGTCAGCAGCCGCCTTGCCGTCTGACGACCGATTCCACGGGCCGCCTATCTGCAGCGGCTCAACGCGGCTTTCCCCGCCATCGACTATCGGGTGCCCGAGGGAACCTATCTCGCCTGGATTGACCTGCGCGGCCTTGGCATCGACACGACCGAGCGGATGGATGCGTTGCAAACCTTGCTGGTGGATAAATACCGGGTCGCCATCATGCGCGGCGACACCTACGGCCCGGAAGGCACAGGCTATATCCGCCTCAACGTCGGCTGCCCGCGCTCGAAGGTTGACCAGGGGCTCGACGCTCTGATCGGTGCGCTGGGGGAGCTGGTGTAAGGATTGGTACATCTGGCTGGATGAGCTGTTGATTCATCCAGCCCGGTTGCCGCGGGTTCAGAAGGTGGCAATTAAGGGGCTATTGCAAGCGACCTGAGCCTGAATGTCCTGACACAACATCTGAATGTGAGGATCATCAATCTTCTCGCGGGGAATATAAATTCCGATCGTCCCCTTGTTGTACTCTTCGCTCATTTGCAGCGTGCCGATGCCGAATCTGGAAAAATAACTGGCCATGCTCACTGGATATGGCATGACAGCATTGCTGCTATTGATAATATCAATGCTAGTGAGCAAGGAGTTGCTGCTATAAATGATTTTATCATTCAGTTTCATGGCGGCGCGATCCTGTTTTTTGCGCGCCAAGTCCTCGACCAGATGAAGATATTTATCCTCATCCGGGGTCACCAGCAGGCTGGGATAATCAACCAGATCCTGCTTGCTGCATATTTTCCCTGTGAGGGGATGACCCGCTCTGACAAATACCCCATCGTGAGAAATAAAAAGCGGAATAAATATCAGGCTGTAATTTTTGGCCAGCCCGTGAATCTCATGTCCGAGAAACAGATCGATATGATTGCCGAGCAGCAGATCGAGCAGGCGCAGATGGTTGCCGACTTCAATGTTGATGGCGCAGGATGGATTGGCTTGCTGATAACGGGCGGTGACAGGTTGCAATACCGGTTGCCACCACGCATGTCCGGTGCCCACGTTTAGTGGCCGCGCGGCTCGCTCGTGCAGGCTGGCCAGTTGCCTGAGGGTATCATCGTAGATCCGCTGCATTACGCGCGCCTGCTCCAGCAGCAGCTCTCCGGCGGCGGTGAGCGTCACGCCGCTGGCATGTCTGACCAGCAAGGTCGTGCCCAGACTCTCCTCAAGTTTTTTCATGTTGTGTGTCAGCGTCGGCTGGCTGAGTCCCATTTGCCTGGCGGCCAGACTGACATTTTTGTGGGTGGCTACTGCAATAAATTGTCTTAGATGCTTGTCCACGAATATGGCGTCCGGTCATGGGCGGGTGGTGCGCCAAGCTAGTGTAATCACCATGGGCTGTCAAATAATCCTCTTCGCTGACAGGCTATTTTATGTGGCTCCCTTCACGTTGTTTTCAATTCATTTTTACCGCCTGATAGCCGGTTTGGTGCTGGGGATCACGTAATTTCATCTGGTTATAGATGTTATCTATGTCGATGGTGACATGGTCTATTTTTCTGGCGAATGCTGATCACGTAAACTGACAAAAACAGTTTTACTCAATGCTGTATCAATAACAAAACAAAAAAGTAACGAAGGGAATATATGAAAATTCGTCCATTGGCTTTATCCGTGGCGTTATGCTGCGGCGGGGTTCTTTTGTCCGGTTGTAACGACAGCGCATCCAGCGGTAACGATAACGGGGTCAAGCCCGAGGTGAAAGAGCCTTGGAATTTTGATCTCTATCTGGTCGGTGAATTCAGCGGCTGGGGTCGTGAGGAGAAGTTCAAACTGACCTTCAAGGAGGGCGTCTATCGTCTGGACAACCTTAAGATGAACTCTGGAATGTCCCCCTTCAAAGTGGCCGGCCCCGAGTGGACCAAATATCCCGATTTTTCTGCGGACTCCCGCAAGGAGACCAGCATCTTCCCCGGTCAGGTCTACCCCATGTACTACCAGAACAACGGGCAGAACAACCGTCTGGTGGTGACGGAAAAGGGGCTGCTCGACATTCAGGTCAAGGTGACCAATGACGATCTGGCTGCTCCGGCCATCGAGTTCTCCATGGTGCGTGATGATCCCAATTACAGCGAGAGTCTCTACCTGAAAGGGATTGATGGCAATCTGGCGCCCGTGCTGCAGATGATCTATCAGGGGGACAAGCAGTATGTGATGGTGGCCAAGCTGACGACGGGTGAGCACAAGATAAAGATTGCCTCCGCGCAGGAGGGGATCGGGTTTGGGCTCAATGGTGCCATTTCATTGAACAACCTGGTCAAGATGCAGCGCTGCGATGCTCAGTGCCAGCTGGCAACAGTGCGGGTAGAGCAGGAGGGGTATTACAAGTTCCTGCTGGATGCCAGCCAGGATGAGAATGCCCCCCTGTTGCAGGTTAGCGTCGCCGGAGAGGGAGACCTTGGCATGATCAATCCCCATGAAGGGCATGAGCTGATCGAGAAGCGCGAGTATGAGACCTATAAACCCGGGGTGACGGCAACGGCCACCTTCTCGGTCAAGCAGGCCAGTGATGAGTATCGCAGCTATGCGCAGTCGACCACTCAGGAGTTGCGTGATCCGGGCGAGAACTTTACCACCTATCAGGAGCAGTCCGATCTGCCCCGCCTGCGCTCCGGCAATATGGTATTTGATGCCCTGTTTGCTCTGGCCGCTCACGAGATGCGCCAGAACAGCGTGGCTCAGGTCAAAGATGGCAGTTACAACGGGGGGCAGGCGATCCCGTGCGACTGTTTTGAAACCGGCGCCAAGTGGCATTACGTCTGGACGCGGGATCTCTCCTACGCCACCGATCTGGGGCTGGGGGCGCTTGATCCCATGCGTGCGCGCAACTCCCTGCGCTTCAAGCTCTCTGATTTCAGAGCCGAGCTGACAAGCGATCTGGACAGCTTGATCCCGCAAGGACGCCAGATCATCCAGGATACCGGTACCGGGGGCAGCTGGCCCATCAGTACCGACCGCATGAGCTGGGCCCTGGGGGCCGAGCGGGTGCTGGCCGCCCTGCCTGATGCCGAGCGCAGTGCGTTCTTGCCCGAGGTGTTTGAAGGACTGAGCAACACCATAGAGAGTGATCGTCTGGCCGCCTTCGATAGCGCAGATGGTCTCTATGTCGGCGAGCAATCCTTCCTCGATTGGCGCGACCAGACCTATGCCAAGTGGATCACCGCCGATATCGCCCACATCGGCATGAGCAAATCTCTCTCCACCAACGTGACCCACTATCAGGGGTTGCTGCTGGCCGCGCGGGTGGCGGGCGAGCTGGGGCACGATGAGCTGGCGATCCGCTATAACCAGTGGGCGGGGGATCTGAAACTGGCGATTAATCGCGCTTTCTGGCTGGCGGACGAGAAGATGTATGCCAGCCTGATCAACACCAGTACCGATCAGAGCCCGGCCTACAAGTTCGATCTGCTGGGGGAATCCCTCGCCATTCTGGCCGGTGTTGCCGATGAGGCGCAGGCCAAAGAGATCATCAGTCGCTATCCCATGGGCCCTTATGGCGCGCCGGTCTACTTCCCGCAGCAACCCGATATGCCGGTTTACCATAACCGCGCCATCTGGCCCTTTGTCTCCGCCTACGGGCTGAAGGCGGCGGCCATGGTGCAGAACGTTGCCGTGGTCGATCACCATATCGACTCCCTGATGCGCGGTGCCGCGCTGAACCTCTCCAACATGGAGAACCTCGAGTGGCTCTCCGGCCAGCCCTCCCTGATGGATCTGACCCATCCCGATTTGACGGGACCGGTGATCAACTCCCAGCGCCAGCTCTGGTCTGTCGGGGGCTACCTTGGCATGGTGACCGACACCACCTTCGGCTACAAGGTGGAAGAGGGGGGGATCCGGATCAAGCCGTTTGTCACCGCTCACTTGCACAAGCTGATGGGGGCCAAGCCCGAGGCTGCACTCAAGGGATTGAACTATCGTGGCAAGCAGATTGACATAGTGCTGCAACTGCCGGAGCTGGGCGGGGAGGGCAGTTACTATCCGGTGCAGAGCGTGACGCTCAATGGCGTTCCGGTGGGGGAGCAGATAAGTGAAAATATGCTGGCCCCTGGCAACCGGATTGAGGTGACGCTCGGTGCCGCCGTGGCTGATGATCAGGATATCCGCCTGATCAAGGATGTGGCGCCGCTGGATGTCGAGAACCGGCAGGTGTTTGCACCGACCGAGCCGACCCTGCTCGGGGTTAGCGAGCAGAGTGGCAAGCTGGTTGTTGCCCTGCAGGATAGTGTCAACAAGGGGGCGCTCAGCTACAACATTTATCGGGATGGCAAGCAGGTGGCCTCCGGGCTGGATCGTGCGACCAACTGGGTCGACGACATGGTGTTACAGCCGGGCCAGGCCTATTGCTACAGTGCCGAGGCGGTCTATCCGGAGTCCGGCAACCGCTCCCATCATGCCAAACCGGTTTGCTATCAGCCTGCGCTGCAACATATCGCCATCGATGGGGCCAACGTCTCCCATACCGGCAGCGTGAGCGCCGCCGATGGGGCCATTCCCGTCCCTTACCTCAAGGATTGGGGCCGCCCCGACGACAGCCTGCTGGTGCAGGGGGTCAAGCTGGATGGCAAGCGTACTATTCGTTTGCAATACAGCAATGCCCAGCATGCCATCAATCTGGGGGTGACCAACGGGGTGAAACGGATCTCGGTGCTTAGTGGTGGCAAGGTTGTCGCCAGCGGCATGGTGCAGATGCCCCATGTGATGAAAGAGGGCGACCTCAAACCGTTGCGTGACTCGACGCCGTTCGTGGTGGATCTGCCCGCCGGAGAGTATGACATTCGGGTGAGCGATTTTTACAACATGAGTTACCTGAAGGCGAACGACACCTACAACGATGCAGGCGGTCAAAAGGGGGCGGTCAATCTGATCGATCTCGCCAGCATCACCGTCTCGGCTCGCTAGGTAGCCAAACAAAACGGCCAAGCAAAACCGCCCCGGAGGTCCGGGGCGGTTTTTTATTTGGTGATACCGAGACGAGTCGTCTGGGTGGGCAGGGGCTCAGCGATAGCGGCCACGTACCGAGCTGCTGGCGCGGCCGGCCATCTTGATCAGGCTCTGGCGGGTGTGCAGGTGGCAGAGCGCGACGCCGAGGGCATCTGCTGCATCCGCCTGCGGGGTGGCGGAGAGTTTCAGCAGATGGGTCACCATATGCTGCACCTGCTCCTTGGCGGCGCCACCGGTGCCCACCACTGCCTGCTTGATCTGGGTGGCAGAGTATTCGCTCACCGGCAGATAGGCGTTGACCGCGGCGACGATGGCGCTGCCCCGGGCCTGTCCCAGTTTCAGGGCCGAGTCGGCGTTGCGGGCCATAAAGACCCGCTCGATGGCAAATTCGGTGGGTTTGAACTGGGTGATGATCTCGCATACCCCGTCATAGACCTGCTTGAGGCGCTCCGGCAGCTCGCCGCAATCGGTGCGGATGCAGCCAGAGCCCAAGTATTCGGCCTTGCCGCCCACGACCCGGATAACCCCGTATCCGGTGATCCGCGAACCCGGATCGATGCCCAAAATAATGCTCATGGGTGTTGATTGCTCTAAACGCGAGTGATGGCCGCCAAGATAGCAAACTGTGGCCCGTTTGGCTGTATGTCCCGGGTCAAGCGGGCAAAGATTGGCCAGCTTGCGTCGGGCCTGGTTAGCCCTTGAACAGCGCTATGGTGTCGCCATCCTGCAGGCTGCCTGCGCCACGCACCACCACCCGATCCCCCTGCTTGAGGGCGCCGCTCACCGCAACTTGCTGGCTGTCGCCAAACAGCACGGTGACCGGCACCCGATTCACCTTGAGCGCCTTGCCGCTTCGCGCCACCTGATAGACCACGCTGCCATCGGTGCCGAGCACCAGAGCGTCCCGGGGCAGCAGCATGCTCTGCTGATCCCCCAGTGGCAAGGCAACCCGTACCGGCGAGCCGATGATAAAGGTGCCCGCTTCCGGTTTGAGGCGCAACTCGATGAGGCGCGACTTGGGATCGGCGCTGGCGGCTCGCTGGTAATAGACGCCGTGACCGCTCAGCTGCTCCCCCTCCACCCGTAGCCGGGTTTGCGGCGCCAGCTGCTGGGCCCAGAGAATGGGGGCTTGCAGGCGGATATCCGGCTGATCCGGATTGACCAGTTCCAGCGCCTGCTCGCCCGCGTCCACATGCTCGCCGGGCTGGATGAAGTGGTTGTTCACCACTCCGTCGAACGGGGCATAGATGTGGCTGCGGCGCAGCTGTTCTTCAATCTGGTTTACCTGTATGGCGGCCAGTCGCTCGGCCAGCGCGGCCTGCTCCACATCGTAGCTGGCCTTGTCGTACTGGCTCTGGGAGGCGCTCTTTTGCTGGTGCAGTCGGGTGATCCGTTGGGATTCGGCGCGAGCGAAGCGCAAGTTGCTCTGCCATTTCGCCTGCTCGGCGCAGGCCTGCTCCAGCGAGAGGCGCAGCGCTGCGCTGTCGAGGCGCAGCAGCTCGTCCCCTTTTTTGACCCGGCTGCCAAATTCGGCGATCCACTCCACCCGGCCGCTCACTTCGGCACTGAGCGCAGCTTGCTGGCGACTCGCCACCGTGCCGCTGACCCAGATATTGGCGGCCGCATCCCCTCGGGTCACATCCGCCAGGGTCACCATCTTGCCCTGATCGGCCAATACCGGTAGCGCACTGCCTGCAATCAGTGCAGCGCCAGCCAACATTCGGGTAATCATATGTGTCATTGATGAGCTCCTTGCTCAGGCCCGCTGGCGCAGGGGTTGTGGGATCGCCACCTGCTCCCCGAGACGCAGGAAGGCAGGCAACAGGATCAGGGTAAACAGGGTGCTGCAACTCATGCCGCCAACAATGACGGTGGCGAGCCCGCGGTAAATTTCGCTCCCCTCGCTCGGGCTCAGCATCAGCGGCAGCATGCCGAAGATGCTGGTGAGGCTGGTCATGGCGATGGGGCGCATCCGGCTTTGCAAGGCATCAGCTACCGCCAGCTGACGGCTCATACCGTCCCGTTCGGCGGTGCGGGTCTGATGCACCAGCAGGATGGCGTTGTTGACCACCAGTCCCAGCAGGATGACAAAGCCGATGATGGTGAGCAGGTCCATCGGCAGCGGCACCAGCAGCCCGCTCAGTTGCAGCGCCAGCACGCCGCCAACCGAGGCAAGGGGCAGGGTGAGCAGCACCAGCAGGGCATCCTTGAGGGAGGCAAACACTCCCCACAGCAGCACCAGCAGGATCACCACGGCGAACAGGAAGATGGTCCCCAGATTGTCGAGTGCCTGTTGCAGGCTGTCGGCATTGCCGGCAATGCGCAGCTCGCCACCGGCGGGCAGCAGGGGGCGGATGGCGGCAAAACTGCGGTTTTTCAGGGTATCGATCACCTGCTCCATGGTCATGCCCGCCGGGGGCGCTATCTGCAGGATGATGCTGCGACGCCCATCGGCCCGGAAGATACTGGCCGGGCCCATGTCGTGCTCCACCCGCAGCAGCTCGCCAAGGGGGACGATGCGCCCGGAGGGGGTGGCCAGCGGCACTGCCTTCAGTTCGTCCGGATTGGCGGAGCTCTGCCCCATCAGCATGATGTCGAGCCGATCCTCGCCGTCGAAATACTCGCCAACCCGCAAGCCGTCGCCAAAGGTCTGGATGATGGTGGGCAGGGGCGTGCGATCCCAACCCACTTCGGCGAGACGCCGATCTTGCGGCACCAGTTTGAGCTCGGGGGCGGTGAAGTCGAGACTCGGTTCGGGCCGGATCTGTACTCCCGGCAGGTCCTTGCTGAGGATCCCCATGCTGGCTCGGGCCGCCAGATAGAGCTCGGGCAGGTTGCCTCCCTGCAGCAGCAGGGAGACGCCGTTCTCGCTGTCAAAGCCGCCAAACAGCGACCCCTGACCGCCGAACACCCGGGTGTCGGGAATACCCACCAGCAGCTGTTTCATCAACAGGCTCTCCAGCTCCTTGATGCGGGTCTCGTCCTTGGGTCGCACGCCAATCTGGGCGCCCCCCGGGTAGCGCAAGATGTAGTAGTTCTTGAGGGCAGGCTCTTTCTCCCCCTTCATGTAGGGGGCGAGGCGGGCTATCAGGGTATCGATCACCTCTTCGCGCTGGGCCTTGAGGTTGACCCCGGGGGTGAAGTTCATCCAGACATCCACCGCGTCCCGTTTCACGTCCGGCAGATAGTCCATCTTCGGCAGCAGCGCCCAGGTGGCCAAGGCCGGCAGGCTCATCATCAGGGTGATGACCGTCCAGCGCTGGCGTGAGGTCGAGGTCCAGCGGATCACATGACGAGTGGTGCGCTGCCACAGCGACTCATAGGGATCGGTCAGTGTTTCATGTCCCATCCAGCGCGCAGCCACCGCAGGCAGCACGATGACGGCGACCAGCATGGAGACCGTCACGGCGCAGGCGATGGTGAGCGCCAGATCGGCAAACAGCTGACCCTCCACATCGTTGAGCAGCAGCACCGGCAGGAAGATGGCGACCGTGGTGAGGGTGGAGGCGACCAGCGCCGTCCACACCTGACGGGTACCTTCGAGCGCCGCCTCTGCCTTGCTCAAATCCCCCCGCTCGTGGCGCCGGTAGATGCTCTCCAGCACCACGATGGCGGCGTCGAGCACCATGCCGACGGCAAAGGCGATGCCCGCCAGCGAGATGATATTGAGGGTGCGATCCATCACCTTGAGCAGACAGAAGGTGAGCATGATGCTGATGGGGATGGCGAGGGCAATCATCAGGGTCGCCTTGAGCCGGCGCAGGAAGAGCCAGAGGATGGCACAGGAGAGCAGCACCCCGAGCCCCAGGTTGGCAGTGACCATGCTGATGGCGCGATTGATGTAGAGGGAGGCATCGAACGACTGCTCCATGTGCAGCCCGACCGGTTCCAGCACCTCGCGGTTAAGCTCGTTCACCCGGGCCTTGATCGCCTCAAGGGAGGCCAGGGCATTGGCACCGCTCTCCTTGAAGATCTGGGTGGCGATGGCGGTATTGCCGTTCTGGATCCGCAGCACCGGGTTCTCTTCCCGGGCCACCCTTACTTCTGCTACATCCCGCAGATAGATGGGCAGGCCATCGCGCCAGTCCACCACCTTGTCCCCCAGCGACTCGACATCGTAACGACCGGCGAAGCGCAGCTTGTACTCCCAGCGACCGATGTCGAGGGTACCGGCCGACACGTCCCAGCCGGTGGTGGCCCGGCTGGCCAGCACCGGGATCTCCACCCCCAGCTCTGCGGCGCGGTAGGGGTCGAAGCGGATCTGGATCTGACGCTCATTGATCCCCTCGACTGCGACTGTCGAGACCCCTTCGATGCGCTCCAGCTCGGGTTTGACCCGCGCCTCGATCAGCGCCTGATGATCATCGATCACCCCTTTGGCACCGGGCAACTGCTGGATGAAGAAGAAGGTGAGGGTATCGTTGCTGCTGTAGTTGTTGACGTAGGGGCCGCCGATCTTGTCCGGCAATCCCGAGACCCGGTTCAATCGCGAAATCACATCGAGTTGGGCCCGTTGCATGTCGGTGCCGAGGGCAAACTCCATGTCGATTTCGGTAAAGCCGGGATAGCTTTTGCTGACAAGGCTCTTGAGCCCTTGCACCCCCTGCATCTCCTGCTCGATGGGGTCGGTGATCTCCGACTCCATCTCTTGCGGCGAGGCTGAACGCCAGCTCACCGAGATGTTGAGGTGTGGACGGTCGATGTCGGGGAACAGCTGGATCGGCAGTCCCCGGATGCTGAGCAGGCCCAGCAGGAAAATCAGCACGATCGAGACCGCCACCCAGATGGGGCGTTCGATCGCCGTTTTGGCGAGGTTCATTCACTCTTCCTGAGTTGTTGTTATCGGCCATTCCGCTGGCCTTGCTTCCAAAGCCCCTGCAACAGGGACTCAAGCATTTAACTGGAATTCTCCCGGCTTGTAAATGCATGGTTAACAAACAAAAAACCGGCCACAAGGGCCGGTTTGGTACTGGTTTGCCAGGGGATCAGGCGGCGTGCTCGACCTTGTTTGGCTGCTTGTTTGCTTGCTGGGAGAAGCCTTCCAGCTCGCCCGGGGCGAAGTTGTCTACCTGGATCGCTTCGTAGCGCAGGGCATCGGCGGCCAGCAGCTTGTCCGCTTCGTCCTTGCTCAGGATGGAACCGGCCAGCGCGGCGGCAACCAACTCCGGCAGCGCCAGTTTGCGGGGCAGTTTGCCCTCTTTCTGGGCCTGCACCAGCTTCTTCTCGTAGGGCTGCACAGCGACCATGGCCTGGAAGGCGCGCTCCATCAGGCCGACCGGATCCGTCTCGTCCTTGCCGACGTAGCACAGCGCCGTCAGACGGTCGCGGAATTCGCTCGGCTTCATCATGGCCAGACAGATGGCGTGGCAGCGGTCGTCGGCCGGCATCTTGTAACCGACACCGAACGGGAATACCACGCGCTTGAGTACGGCACCCACCACCTTGTTCGGGAAGTTTTGGAAAAAGCCCTCGAACGCCTTGCCAATCAGGTAGAGGTTGCGCTCCACCGCGTACTGCACGAACGGCAGATCGGAGACCATACGGCCCTGATCCTCGTAGTGCTTGAGGGTGGCGGAGGCCAGATAGAGGTGGCTCAGCACGTCACCCAGACGGGCGGAGATCATCTCCTTGCGCTTGAGATCGCCACCCAGCATCAGCATGGAGACGTCGGCGCACAGTGCCAGCCCTTTACTCATGCGAGACAACTGCTTGTAGTAACGGGCGGTTTCGCCGGCCACCGGCGCGCTGTTGAATTGACCCAGAGTCAACCCCTGGAACAGGGAACCGAAGAAGTTGCCGGCGCCAAAGGCGATGTGTTTCATCAGCAGGGTGTCAAACTTCTCGAGACCGCGCTCCACGTCGGTATCAGCCGCCGCTTCCAGCTCGGCAAAGACGTACGGGTGGCAGCGGGTGGCCCCTTGCCCGAAGATCATCAGGTTGCGGGTCAGGATGTTGGCCCCTTCCACCGTGATGGCGACCGGAATCCCCATGTAGGCGTAGCCGGTGTAGTTTTTCGGGCCCAGCTGGATGGCACGACCGGCGTGGATGTCCATGGAGTCATCCATGATCTGGCGCGCCATCTCGGTCATGTGGTACTTGGAAATCGCAGTGACGATGGCCGGCGCCTGACCCAGGTCCAGGGAACCGGCGGTCATGCGACGGGCCCCTTCGAGCTGATAGGTGAGGCCGCCGATACGGGCCAGCGCCTCTTGAACACCTTCAAACTTGCCGATGGACATGCCGAACTGCTTGCGCACATAGGAGTAGGCGCCCACGGTGCGGCTCGCCATGTGACCGCAAGCGGTGCCCAGAGCAGGCAGCGAGATGCCGCGACCGGCGGAGAGGCACTCCACCAGCATACGCCAGCCGCGACCGGCGTAATCCGGGCCGCCGATGATCCAGTCGAGCGGAATGAACACATCCTTGCCGAAGGTCGGGCCGTTCATGAACGCCAGACCCATGGGGTAGTGGCGATCGCCAACGCGCACACCTGGGTGGCTGGTGGGGATAAGCGCGCAGGTGATACCGAGCTCTTCCTTGTCACCCAGCAGCTTTTCCGGGTCATAGAGTTTGAACGCCAGCCCCAGCACGGTGGCTCGTGGCGCCAGGGTGATGTAGCGCTTGTTCCAGTTGAGGCGAATACCCAGCACCTCTTCACCCTTGTGCATCCCCTTGCAGACGATCCCCTTGTCAGGAATGGCGCCGGCATCGGAGCCCGCTTCCGGACCGGTCAGGGCGAAGCAGGGCACCTCTTTGCCACTGGCCAGCCCCGGCAGCCAGAAATCTTTCTGGGCCTGGGTGCCATAGTGCATCAGCAGCTCGCCCGGGCCGAGGGAGTTGGGCACCATGACGGTGACCGCCACGCTCAGGCTCTTGGTGGCGATGCGGGTGACGATAGTGGAGTTGGCAATCGCCGAGAACTCGCGGCCGCCATAGGATTTCGGGATGATCAGGGAGAAGAAGCCTTCCTTCTTCAGATAGTCCCAGACCGGCTCCGGCAGGTCTTTGGTCTCGTTGACGATCTTGAAGTCATCAACCATGGCGAGCAGGGTTTCGACCTGATTGTCGATAAAGGCCTGCTCCTCGGCGGTCAGCTCGGCCTTGCCGTAGCCGTGCAGCTTTTTCCAGTCGGGGTTGCCGCGAAACAACTCGCCATCCCACCAGACGGAGCCGGCTTCCATGGCCTCCCGCTCGGTGGCCGACAAGGGCGGCAATATCTTCTTGAAGATGCCGAACACAGGACGGGTTACCCACTGTTTGCGCAGTGAGGGGACGCCGAGCACAACGGCAATCGCCAGCACCAGCAGGATAAGCAATGTGATCATACCGAAGTTCCTTCTATTTCACTGTTTCCGTTGATTTATTGTTGGTTGTTACACGGCCAGGGAGAGCCTGGTCGACTCCACTGGCGCCCCGACTCCGGACGCCAGATAAGGAATGACGTTGCGAACCAGCCCCTCGACATCGAGCTGCTGGCCAAAATCGGCCAGGGCGATGTCGCGCAGCGCATCGGCAGAGGCCATGGTGAAGACGACGGTGCCCAGGGTGAAGTGCAGGCGCCAGAAGAGATCCGCTGGCGACAGGGCCGGGTTGGCTTTGGAGATGGCCTGGGTGATCCGCTGCAAAATGGGGCCATAGTGGGCGGTGATAAAGCGGCGCAGGTGACCCTGGCTATCGATATAGCCGCGCCCCAGCAGCTGCATGAAGATGGCCGGGCCATTGGCCCGCACCGCCGAGAGCTTCATCAGCGGTTCGACAAAGCTTTCAAACAGTTGCAGCAGGGTCAGCTGCTCTTGCTCCATCAGCATCCGCAGGCGGGCATCTAGATCAGGCATAAACAGACTCAGATAGCGGTCGAGCACCGCCTGGATCAGCTCCTTCTTGGAGCCGAAGTGATAGTTCACCGACGCCAGATTGACATCGGCCTCGCTGGTGATCAGACGCAAAGAGGTATCAGCGAATCCCCGCTCGGCAAACAGCACTTCAGCGGCGTCGAGAATACGGTTTTTGGTATCGATTTTACTCACAGGACACCTCACTTAAACGAATGTTTAAAAAGTACGTTTCATAACGTGAAGTGTCAAGAGAATGTGAATGAGTGTTAGCGGAATGTTTTTTGTTAAAAGGGGCAAAAAGATTGGAACTAACTCCACAGCAGGAGACTCTATATCAATGCCACTGCAATTAAACATTAAGTCTCGCCCAACCTGCTTCTTGCTAGTTGGGCATTTTTTTGCCCTGTTGACAGCGATGTGGTGGCAAACAGGTAAAAAAAACCGCCGCGGGGAGCGACGGTGGGGAAAGTGAGTTTGCATCATCCTGATGACAAACTGTCGATGCGAGTTCAGGCATGTATCGACGGGAGCCAGTATGCCAGTCAGCCCCGCTCAGACTATGTCAGTTCCTCGGTATTTTGTGACAAAGTGTGGCAAGTGCCGGCGTGGCCCAATTCCCCCTACTTTGTTATGCTGCCACTTCAAAATATGAGGGGAGAGAAGATGAAGTACCCGGTCGATACCCACACTCACACCATTGCCAGCACCCACGCCTACAGCACCATCCACGACTATCTGCCCATCGCCAGAGCCAAGGGGATCAAGCTGTTCGCCACCACGGATCATGGCCCCGAGATGGCCGATGCCCCTCATGTCTGGCATTTTGCCAACTTGCCGATATTGCCAAGAGTGGTGGAAGGGGTGGGGATCCTGCGGGGTATCGAGGCCAACATCAAAAACCTCGACGGGGAGATCGATTTCCCAGAGCGCTATGAGTCGCGCCTCGACATGATCATGGCGGGTTTTCATGAGCAGGTATTCCCTCCCTGCGATCAGGCAACCCATACCCAGGCGATGATCAACGCCATCAAGAGCGGCCGGGTCGATATGATCAGCCACCCGGGCAACCCCTCATTTCCCATCGACATTCAGGCGGTGGTCAAGACGGCTGCGGACTATCGGGTGGCGCTGGAGATCAACAACTCCTCCTTCATTCACTCGCGCCCGGGTAGCGAAGGCAACTGTCGCGCCATCGTTGAAGCCGCGCGAGATCTGGGGGCCTACCTCACCTTCGGCTCCGATTCCCATGTCGCTTTCAGTCTCGGCGATTTTGACCATTGCCACCGGCTGGTGACCGAGGCGGGCTTCCCGCTGGAGCGGATCCTGGTGCGCTCCCCCCGGGCGCTGCTCGATTTCCTCGAGAGCCGTGGCCGCGCCCATATCCCCGAGTTTGCCGATCTATAAATCGGGCGCTAACACCATGAGCCAACTCATAAAATTAAGTTGGCTCGATTGACACGCTAGCCATTTTTCATGAATCTGACTGGCAACAAGCCGGTATAGCTCAGTTGGTAGAGCCGCGCATTCGTAATGCGAAGGTCAGGAGTTCGATTCCCCTTATCGGCACCATATAAAACAAAGGGTTAGCTTCGCAGTGAAGCTAACCCTTTGTGCTTTTTGGTTGGTGGCCCCTTCTCATACCCCTCTTTTGCTCTCGCAAAGTCAAGGGGGAAGGGTCAGCTCCCGGCAGGCGGCTACTCAGGTTTTGCTATTCCCCTCAGGCAACCTCGATGTCTGGCTTGGCTGGCTCCTTCTGCATGGATAGCTCTCCAGCTTGCGACGGGGATTCCAGCTTGTCGATGCGCACCGCCGCCACCTTGAACTCGGGGATCTTGGCGTGAGGGTCGGTGGCATTGATGGTGAGCCGGTTGGCCGGTGCTTCGGCAAAGTGGAACGGGATAAAGACCACTCCTGGCTGCATCCGTTTGGTGACGAAGGCGGGCAGCTCGATATGGCCGCGGCGGCTGGTGACCTTCACCCGCTCACTGTTGCTGATCCCCAACCGCTGGGCGTCCGCCACGCTCATCATCACCCGCGGGCCAGCCAGCTTGTCGAGCCCCCTGGTCTTGCGGGTCATGGTGCCGGTGTGGAACTGCTCCAGCAGGCGGCCGGTAGTGAGCACGATGGGATAGGTCTCGTCTGGCAGTTCGGCGGCATAGCGGAACGGGGTCGCGACCATCTCCCCCTTGCCACGGGTGAACTGCTTGCCGTGGAGCAGGCGAGTGCCTTCGGGCGCCGCGTCGTTGCAGGGCCACTGCAGCCCTTGCGCTCCCACCTTGTCCCACTGGATGCCGGCGTATTGCGGGGTGACCCGGCAGATCTCGGCGGTGATCTCCTGTGGGTGTTGATAGCGCCAGTCGCCACCCATGGCGTTGGCGATCTGCTGGATGATCCACCAATCCTCCCGCGCTTCACCCGGCGCCTTGAGGGCGGGGGAGATGCGCTGTACCCGCCGCTCGGTATTGGTGAAGTGGCCGCTCTTCTCGGCAAAAGAGCTGGAGGGGAGCACCACATCGGCGAGTTGGGCGGTTTCGGAGAGGAAGATATCCTGTACCACCAGAAACTCCAGCTGCTTGAGCCCCTCAATGACGTGATGCTGGTCCGGATCGCTCAGCACCGGGTTTTCACCCATCACATAGAGCCCCTTGATGCTGCCTGCACAGGCGGCATCGATGGTTTCGGTGAGGGTGAGACCAGGCGTGCGCGGTAAGTCTGGCTGCTTCCAGGTGGTGGCGAAGCGGGCATGCACCTCTGGGTCGGTCACCTTCTGATAGCCGGGCAGGCAGTTGGGCAGCGCCCCCATGTCACAAGCCCCCTGCACGTTGGACTGGCCCCGCAGCGGGTTGATGCCGCCCCCTTCGATGCCGATGTTGCCGCACAGCAGTTGCAGGTTGGCGATGGCCCGCACGTTGTCGTGGCCGGTAGTGTGCTGGGTGATCCCCATCGAGTAGTAGATGGCGGTGCGTTCGGCGGTGCCGATGAGGCGGGCGAGCTCGATCACCTGCTCGGCCGGCACGCCGGTGACGAGGGCTACCTTGTCCGGTGCATAGGCCGGGGAGAGCACCTCCGCTTGCAGCGCCTCGAACCCTTCTACTCGTGCGGCGATATAGGCCTTGTCGTGCCAGTTGTTCTGAATGATCTGCTGCATCAGGCCGTTGAGCAGCATCACGTCGGTGCCGGGGCGGTGGGCCAGGTAGAGGCTGGCGTGGTCCGCCATCTCGATCCGTTTCGGATCGGCCACTACCAGCCGCGCCTTGCCCGTGGTGACGGCCTGCTTGATATGGGAGCCGATGATGGGGTGGGCCGCCGATGTGTCGGAGCCGATGATGAAGATAAGATCCGAGTGATCAATGCTCGGGATGTCGTTGGTCATGGCGCCGCTGCCGAGTGACGCCTCCAGCCCGGTGACGGTGGAGGCGTGGCAGAGCCGCGCGCAGTGATCCACGTTGTTGGTTCCCAGCTCCCGGCGCATGAACTTCTGGAACAGGTAGTTCTCTTCGTTGGTGGTTTTGGCCGACGAAAAACCTGCCAGCGCATCGCTGCCATAACGTTGGCGCAGGGCGGTGAAGCGTTCTGCAACCAGCTCAATGGCATCTTGCCAGCTGGCGGGCACCAGCTCGCCATCCTTGCGAATGAGCGGGGTAGTGAGGCGCTCCTCGCTCTGGATAAAATCAAAGCCGAAACGTCCCTTGACGCAGAGCAGCCCCTGGTTGACCGGTGAGTTGCGGTTCCCCTCCACATAGCGGATGCGGTTGCGCGCCTCATCGACATAGAGGGTGACGCCGCAGCCGACCCCGCAGTAGGTGCAGATGGTATTGACCGGCGTGAGTAGTTCGGTGCGCCCCTGTGACTTGTCGCGGGCATCCACCAGGGCGCCGGTGGGGCAGACCTGTACGCAGGCGCCGCACTGCACGCAGTGGGAGTCGCCCATCGAGAGTCCCGTGTCGAACTGCGGCCGGTTCGAGAGGGTTCCATCGCTGTTCTTGGCAAAGCGCAGCACCCCTTGTACCGCCTGCTCACCACATGTCTGCACGCACTGGCCGCAGCCGATGCAGCGGTTGGCATCGAACACGATAAATTCGCTGCTGCTATCTACTGCAAACCTCTGGCATTGACTGGTATCGAGAGCGCTCTGTTCGACCCTGTATTCGGTGGCGTAGTCGCGCAGTGTGCAATCGGTGTTGGCCTGACAGCCGCACTCGAGGCAGCGGCTGGCTTCGCTGCGGGCATCGGCATCACTCAAACCACGCTCCACCTCGGCAAAGCTGCCCTCGCGATCCTTCTCTGCCAGATGGGGCATGATGGTGCGGGCGACTTTTTTCAGGTGAGCAAACTGAGCGGGATCGACCTGCTTGAGTGTGGGGGCCTTGCAGGCGTTGAAAGGACGAACCGGATCGATCATGTCACCGTGGAGGAACTGATCGATGGTTAGCGCGGCCTTGCGCCCATCTGCGACTGCCTCTATGGCGGTGGCGGGCCCGCGGCGCAGATCGCCGATGGCGAACAGGTTGCCGTGGCCGCTGTGCATGGTTTCGGGATGGGACTCCAGCGTCTGCCAGCGGGTGAAGGGGAGGGTGAGGGGCTCCCCTTCCATAAAGCTGAGATCCGGCTGCTGTGACACTGCCGCAATCACGGTATCGAACTCTTCAATGAGGTACTCGCCAGTGGGCTCCGGGCGGCGACGGCCGGAGGCATCCGGCTCGCCGAGGGCCATCTTCTCGAGGCGCACCTGACAGACGCGACCACGGCTGTCCGGCAGGTTCTCCACCGGATTGGTCAGCATCATGAAGCGCACCCCTTCATGCTCCGCCTCGTCGATTTCGTAGACTTCGGCGGGCATCTCGGCACGGGTGCGGCGATAGATAAGGGTGGTTTCGGCGCCGAGGCGTACCGCCGTGCGGGCGCAATCGATAGCGGTATTGCCGCCGCCGATCACCGCGACTTTCTTGCCGGTGGTGAGCCGCTTGGCCAGCATCCGATTCTTGAGGTAATCGACCCCGAGATAACAACCGGCCAGGGTGCTGCCCGGGTAATCCATCGGCACCGCCTTGGAAGCGCCGACTGCCAGACAGACCGCATCATAGTCGCGGCACAGCTCCGAGAGGGTGATTTGGTGGCCCAGTCGCTGCTGGGTGTGGATCCGCATGCCACTTTGGCACATCAGGTCGATCTCCTGATCGAGGATCGCCTTGGGCAGCCGGTATTCAGGGATGCCGTAGCGCAGCCAGCCACCCGCTTCGGGCATCGCCTCGAACAGATCGACCTCGAACCCCTCGTAACCCAGATAATAGCCGCAGGTGAGACCGCCCGGGCCGCTGCCGATAATGGCCACCCGCTTGCCCTTGGCGGGCTTCTTTGCCGGTTGATAGGGAGCAACCTCGGCCAGATCGAGATCGGCGGCATGGCGCTTGAGTTGACGAATGGCTAGCGGCTCATCCACCAGCGCGCGGCGGCACTCGGCCTCGCAGAATGCGGGGCAGACCCGGCCAATGGAGAGGGGCATCGGCAGGGTCTGCTTGATGACGGCCATTGCCGCTTCGTGATCCCCCATGGCGATGTGATGCAGATAGGATTGAATGTCTACCCCGGCCGGACAGGCGCGCTGGCAGGGGGCTTCGCAATCGGCGTAGTGGTCCGAGAGGATGCGGCCGAGCGCCTGCTGGCGGTGTGCGCGCAGGGCATCACTTTTGGTCGTGATCATCATTCCTGCCTCGGGGGGCGTCTCGCAGGCGCGCCGGATGCCGAGACCGGCAATCTCGACCACGCAGAGATCGCACGGCGTTTTGGGAGCGCTGGTGTTGTCACTGCACAGGGAGGGGATATCGATCTGGTGCTGTTTTGCTATCTGGAGCAGGGTCTGGGTCGGGTCAACCGTCAACTGAACTCCATCGAGGGTGATGGTGAGCATGGCGTCATAACTCGGTTTCAAGGCGCAGAAAATGCTGCATCTGGCGGAGCCAGCAGGGAAGCGATAGAGAAGACCGCTTGGTATGACCTCACCATACCAAAGATGATATGCAACTTTATTTGATTTAACTCAGGTTCTCTGTCTAAAAAGAAAACGATTTCACCTGTGATGGCGATCTGGGGAGCGATAACCCGGTGCGGGTTGCAAATATCTAGTTAAAACATCGTTTTGATTGCTATTTTATGGTCATTAAAGCAGTCATAAGCTGCATCTAATATGGTGATTACTCGTGATAACACGATGAGGAACACCCTAAAATATGCAACTTTTGTTTTGGTGTTGGTAGGGGGCAACTTAAATGGGGAGCAATCGAGCCGGAGGCGCTGGCGACATCTTTACTTTAAAAGGGGGGGGGCGCGTTTAGGGCTAATGGTGTGAGAAAGCTAGATTACTAATTAGGGGATGATATGACAGAGTGCACGGAGTCATACAAAGACATGTCTTTCTAATAGTCTCTCAATGATTCAATCGGTTACTATCTTGCTGATATGGAAATGGCAGGGTTATACCGTGAGCTCAATCCCCCTTCGCAAGGCCCTCGGGGTCTTGGCTAAATCTTCTTCCTTCTCGGTCAAGACGACAACACAACGTCAGAGAGATCTGTTTGATGACCTCAAGGATTATCTCTACGTTACACCCGAAATCGAGCATGACTTTGAAAAGTGCCTCCGTTCATTGCAGCCTGGTGAGTGCGTGTTTTTATGCGGCAGTAGTGGTGATGGCAAATCTGAAATTTTGTCGCGTAGTTATGACCAATATAAAAACAGATACACTTTCCATCTGGATGCAACCCATAGTTTTTCGCCTCATCAATCAGCAATCGATGCGCTAAACGAACTCTTTGATCGTGCAGGAGATGGGGCCCAACCCCTGGTGGTTGGTATCAACATCGGCATGCTGGCCAACTTTGCCAAAGAAGGGGCTGAGCGGCACAGTGCACTGCGTGGCGTGATCGAGCGTTTTTTGGATAGTGGCGAGAGAACGCAAGGGGCATATCACTTTCTGGATTTCGAGTCCTATCCAAAATTTCGTTTTAATGATGACGCTGGCAGCTATTCAAGCTTTATGCGTCAACTGCTCAAGCGGTTAACCCAGCCAACCGATGACAATCTGTTTCATGCTATTGCCCTTGCAGATGAGCAACGCCAACGCGACATGCGCCTCATCGCCAATTTCAGGCTGTTGGCCAATGAGCACGTGCAAGAGATTATCATTACCACTCTGTTCAAAACCCGTTTGATCAAGGATCAATTCATTACGACTCGCGCCTTGCTGGATCTGTTGCATCAGCTTCTGGCCGGGGAGCATTACCTCTTTGACAACCTGTTTCTGGCTAAAGACAGCGAGCTAAGCCTGCGTCTTGCTGACTTTGACCCTGCCTTGATTCATACCCAAGCGGTAGACCAGTTTGTGCTGCGTTATGAGCTGAATCTACCGGATGAGGCGCTGGATGCCTTTATGGTCGAGCTGGCAAAACTGGGGCTCATATTCAACGAGCCTCGTGATAAAGCGGGTCAAGCCGCATCCCTTCTGCGCCTTTTTTATCTGCTTAAGGACTGTGAGCTTGGCAATAACTACCATCACCAATTCAAAGTCGATTTTGAAGAGCAGGTACTTGAACACTATGCCACTGTCTGGCTGCAGCATAGTCAGTACCTTGGGGAGGGGGGAAGCCAGCTGGCCTTGCGCAATTTCTATGTGAAAGCGCTGATCCCGGCCATTTTTGTCTATGCCAACCGCAATGCCCCTGAGTTGTCAAAGCGAGAACTTTCTCTTGGTCAATTTGGCCAGTGTCATGTCGCGGCACCTGTCGAACTGAAAGCTGATTACAGCGCAATTCAGCGCCAGCATGTCGAGAAACACGATCATTTCAGTGCCTATCTGAAGGTTGATGATCAGCCCTTGGCACCAATGGCAATCAACCTCAATCTGTTTGAGCTGATCTGCAAGCTCAACAATGGCTATCGACCAAACAAGTACGACAAGAATGCCATTGTGTTGCTTGATGAGATGGTTGAGCAAATCCGCGCTGTCGCTAAAAAGAGCTCTGTTCTTCACTATTACGAAGGTGATCAGCATTACCGTCTTGGTTTGGATGACGGCATGATCACTGTAGAAGGAACCAGATAGTCATGTCTCTGTATCCAATTCCTGTCGGATTAGCTCCGGTTGATAAAAACAAGCTCACCAACTACTGGCCCATTCGCAACAAAGGCAATGAGTTTGACTGGGATACCGTGACCGGTGTCGTGCTCGGGCTTTCCTTGCGCAAGCAGGTGACTGCCTATGAATTTGAGCAGTTTAAGGAGGAGTGCAAAGCTCGGTTTGTAGGCAAGCTCGATGATCCTGATTTTTGGCAGGTGCTTGAGCGAGCCTATTTTTCAAATGACGCACTCTTTCATATTTCACCGCTGTTCCTGTTGTTCAAGGCCAAAGGGAAGAAGAGTGGACAAGCCGATCTCAGCGCACCAGATACGCGGTTGTGCAAATTGTTTGCAGGCCTGTTGGGGGATTTCTTTCTTGAAGATGCGCTCGATGACAAGCTCAACTTTGTCGAGCAAGAACTGTTGTCCGTTCTGCAAGGCAATCTTCAAGGCGGCAGCCTGGTAAAAAATGAGGATGAGCAACCTTACCTGCCTTTTTTGAATGCCGTATTTCGTGAAGATATTCGCTTTTTGGCGGCACATCCCCAGTACCTGCTGCAAGCCTTGCCTGGCACACTCAAGCTCTATGCCTTTGCTTACTGTGCTCAGCTGGCACTGAATGTGACCGACTGGCAACATGAGCCCCAAAGCAAGCCTCTCTACTTTATTCTTGATTCGGAAAAGGCCAGCTCTGAACGTACTTCGGTAAAGCGTTCTGGCTACAAGCTGCTGGCAGCTGCCAGCGAGCGGGTTTTCCCGCTGCTTTCCGCCCTTGATGTGCTCCAGTTGCCAGGGGATGCCAAGAAAAGACCGCTCTGGCAGGTTTATCACGATGCAACGCAATATGCTGACCAGACTCAGTTGCTGGAAGATTTGAACAACTATCTACAGGCCTTTAGAGATAAGCGCGGGTTACGGCCTGAGCGTCCTCTCACCAACAGCGTGGCAGAAGCCTTTGAGCAGCTCAAAGAGTTGGCTCTGGAGCAATTCCGTGATGCCAATACCTCCCGTGGTGGCGTGAACAAGAAATATGTCAAAGAGCTGGAGGAGAAGCTGCTCAGTGATTTTATTCAGGCACGGGGGGCCGCTGGCCGCACCCTGGTGCTGAATCAGGATCAGCTGTTGCTGTTGACCAATCTCACCATCGGCAAGGCCGACAAGCTGCGCCTGCACGATCTGCGCAAAGGCTTCGAGCAGCGCGGTTTTTATCTTGATAACCAGTCATTGCAGCAACTGGTCAGCTTCTATGAGCGCATGGGCAATGTAGAACGAATGAGTGACAGTGGAGACGCCGTATATGTCCGCAAGACCCTTTGAGCATTTTCTGGCCGAACGTTTCATCGAGTGGGTCAGTGCCGACATTGAACCCGGCTCTCGTTACCAGTTCAAATCCCCCAGTGCAGAAAACGGTCTGGTGCTCTATCAGTCACTGGTGACCTTTGCTGCCACAAATACTCTTGCTACGGCCGATGGCATTGACCTGCCATACATAGAGTGCAATGGCGTGCGGGTTTTACCTGTGTTGCATGGTGAGGCTCCGGGATTTACCGAAAACTACATTTCCCGTTTGCGTGATCTGGTCGCAGGGCGCAGTGCAGAATTTGAAAAAGCAGCCCTGCTCATTATCCACAACAGCATGCTGGATACCCTGATCAACAGTGCGCTTGATTTGGGGGCGCCCGGTGCAGTCTGGCATCCGGATAGTCTCTCGCAGCAGCTTGGCGCACTGATAGATGTTGGCAGCAGTAACAAGGAGCTGTCAGCCTGCCTGCTTGAAGAGCAACTGGCCCTCATCACCGAAGAGGGGGCTACCGTATTTGGTTTTGCTCCTCTGTTCAGTGCACTGGATCAAGATGGTGTTCTGGAGTTTGATGAGCTTCAGCTATTCAATGACCCGGCCATTTTGAGCTGGAGTGGCAAGAAGGCTCAGATCAGCAAGCGGCTCCAAGCAAACCGCAAGCTGCGACGCGAGATTGAAGATGCAGTTGAGCATTATGATCTCGATCAGCTCGAGAGTGTCCTGAAAGAGTTCAGCGCCAAGTTTATCCGCCAGCATTTCCAGGATGAGAGCTGGCGTGATTTGGAATTCGAGGCCTACCTCAAAGAGATTGAAGCCAACAAAGCGCAAAAGTTGCTATTGGAAGAGGTGGCCGTTGACAGTGGTTCACTGCAACAAAGAGCCAAAAGCCAGAGCAAGGCGGGGCAGCGCGACCTGAGCCTGCTGATCCAGCTCCCGCCGGGAGAGAAAACCCTCAACCTCTCTTTTACCTTCATCGGTAATGATCTGGACGAGAGCCAGTTCAAA
The DNA here is from genome assembly GCF_049170575.1 of Aeromonas sp. 604282. NCBI lineage: Bacteria > Pseudomonadati > Pseudomonadota > Gammaproteobacteria > Aeromonadales > Aeromonadaceae > Aeromonas > Aeromonas sp. 604282. The sequence continues at coordinate 163,473 of NZ_JAAKMV010000003.1, forward strand.
CTGATGCACAATGGGCCGCTCAAAAATGCGGTCACTTATTCTGTCAGCCGTGTCGGTGGTAAACGCTGCTGGGCGACGGTGACCTTGCCCGTCACGGGAGAACCCACCTTTTTTAGCCTTGAGCTCAAACGCGATAACCGCTCCGAAGAGTACAAGTTCCGCTGTCTGGTGGTAGAGCAGGGAGATTTCTATTTCGATGAGTTGTTGCACTGCTTCCGAGTGGATGCGGGCAAGAAGTGGCTGACCCTGCTGCTGGAAGAGAACAAGTTCAAGGTCAACCCAGAGCAAAACGCCATCATGCATCTGGCTGATGATGAGGGCGAAGTGGACTGCAGCGCCTGTGGCTGGGTGAACTTTGATGCGCTGGCCGAGCAGAGTGAACAGATCCAGTTTGAGCTGGTCAATGGCGAGCGTCGCTTGCCCATCAATATTGAAGGCCCGGCCGCCGAGGAGAGCATTTGCGTTCCGCTGCTATTTGACAGAGATCGTTTTGCCAAGTTGCTCAGAGATGACCGTAATGCCGAGTATCTGCGGGCCAAAGGCAAGATCATTTTCGATAACAGCGAAAGTGGCGTGGCCGGTATCCGCCAGCAGCTGCTGAATCTCGAAGCTAGGATGGTTGATGAGCGGGCCTTGTATATCGGTCTGACTGCCGACCCAATGCCACTTGCAGCGATTAGTGCAAGGTTCCCTGATTTGCATAGCGCTTATGCCGCCCTGTTTGACTATCTGCAACACCAGAAAACCTTGCCGAGCCTGGTGGCCTGGGGCGACAGCTATTGCGCCCTGGTACAGCGGGTGCTGGATGCCTACGAAGCGGCGCTAAGCGAGATACCAACCAATGCGGTGTTGGCGCTCGAGCACAAACAGTTGATGCGCATTGGACTGTGCCGCCAGGATGAGTGGCAACGCCTAAGCCCGCTGCACCCCTTGGTACTTGCCTATCACCTGCAATTGGTGGCCGAGATAAAAGCCGATCGCGATGAAGATGGCGTCAGCTCTTTTGCCGAATTACCAGAGGTGACCCGCGAGCGCCTGGTTGCATCTGGCTTGCTGCCTTTCGTTTATGACAATGACTCTGGCTACGCCCATCTGCTGCCGGTGCGGGAGAACAGCTTCTGGCTCGATGTGGTGCCACAAAAGCAGGAGAGCTACAGCTACATCAAGCGTCTGGTGCGCGACAAATTGGCCGAGTTTACCCAGGCCTATTCCCGGCTGTTCAGTGCCGGGGCCAAGAGCACCCTGATCGTCAATGCCATCAATCAGGCGAGTGCGGCAGAGCTCTTCCTCGGTTTGATCGAGCACTTCAAGCTGCACAAAGAGCAGGCGATCGCCATTCATGTGAACTTCTACGATGAGCGGTTGCAATTCAATGACTTCGACCGCTTTGCCGAAACGGCCGCTTATGACGAGCTGAAAGCTTGGCTTGGCTTGAACACCACTGCGCTGCGTGCTGAGGCCGATATGCTGATCGACCTGATCCGCAGCCGTCTTACCTACAGTAAGTTCACTCTGCCCAACGAGCGCGAGCAGTTTGCCTATGCCCATCTGGCGTTCTTCCGCAACCAGGAGCCGGTAGAGTGCCATCCCATCAATACCGATGAGGCACTGAGTGGTGTGTTGTGTGATGGCTTGATCGCCGGGGAAGCAGCTGAAACGAAAGGGGCGGCCTATTTCACCGCGTTTGGTCTGCGTGGCGTGCCCTATCAAGGGGTGCAGTCGCTGCGGGTGGCCCGCCTGCTGGGCAACCTGTGGCAACCGGCCAGCCAGAGCAATGCCCAGTATCTGGCAACCAGCCTGGGGCTGGCGGTCAGTGCCGATTTCAAGGCACTGCTGACCCGCTCTTATGACAGCGCACTGTGGACCACCATCATCGATCCCAAGGTGACCCTCGATTTCTTCACCAGTCAGCAGGATGTGGTGCTGATCCACTACTCGGATCAATACACCAGTGCGGCCGGTTATGACGCCATCACGGTAACCAAGCAGGTAGACCTCTTTAAACGCTTGCTGCAAAAAGAGGGTCACGGACAAGGTGAGACGCTGCTCTCCGAATTCAATGCCTTCAACGGCGAGTGGCTGCTCAAGATGCTCACGGCCAACGACAAGGAGCGCAAAGAGAAGAACGGCATCATCGGTGCTTACAAGTTTGTCTCGGCCTTGTTGCGGCAATCCGATATCTGCTGGGTCCCCCTCTCCGTGGCCGAGATGATCCGCGTCTCCGGCAATGTTGGCCTCAAGATGAGTGACAGCGAGTTCTCCCGTCAGGTGCATGGGTATCGCAAAGGGGCCATTTCCGATGACGTGCTCTTTGTCGGCTTCAAGGGCAAGCAACTCTATTTGTTGCCTTTGGAGGTCAAGACCGGTGTCAGACCCGACTTTGCCTATGCCGGGCAACAGGCGTTGGAGCTTAAACGTTACTTGATGGAAGAGGTGCTTGGTCCCAATACCCTGGCTGCGCGGCTCTACCGTGGTCTCTTTATTCGCCAGGTGCTGATGCAGGTCGACAAGCTTTGCCTCTATCAGGTGATGCAGCCGGCGCAGCTTGCACCGCTGTTGACCGAGCGGGAGTGGTGGCTCAAAGGGGAATATACCCTGGCCTGCGTGCCCGACTATCCCGAAGGCTTTGTGGTCGCCCATATCGAAAACGACAGCTTCTTTGTACCTCACTACCAGATGACCGAGCGGGGCGTATTGCAGGTTGAACTGCCCTACGCCTTGCTGGGGAGCCTTATTCAGGCCTGTAGCGCCCCTGCGCTTGATGAGCTGGTGACCCTGTGCCATGTAGACCAACAATATCTGCTGGGGCCCAGAGAAGAGATGGCGGAGCCTGAGTCTGGCTCTCAACCGCAGCCAAAAGAAGGGGGCAATCAGGCGGTGGATATGGCGCCAGTGGCACCAGCCACTGATACCCAAAACACCTATCCGGTTACCCCAGTAGCGGTGGAAACGGGACTGACCGGCGAGCCGACAGAGCCCATGCGTATCCTGTTTGGCCACGAGGCGCTGCGGCAAACGCCGCTCTATTGGGAGCCCACCAATACCGCCCGCTTTATGAATACCAATACCGGCATCATAGGCACCATGGGCACCGGCAAAACCCAGTTTACCAAGTCTCTGATCACCCAGCTGATGCGCCAGCAAGACAACAATGTCGAGGGGGCACGTATCGGTCTGCTGATCTTCGATTACAAATCTGACTATGTGGATGATGCCTTTAGTGAGGCCAACCAGAGTAAGCGGCTGCGGTTGTATCGCTTGCCGTACAATCCGCTCTCGCTCTATGGCGATATGCCGATGCTGCCGGTGCATACCGCGACCGGGTTTGCCGAGACCCTGGCCAAAGCCTTCGGCCTCGGGCCCAAGCAGCAGCTACGGCTGCGCAAGTTGATCCTCGATGCGTATGATCTGGCGGGGATCAGTAGAGCTGATGCCAGCACCTGGTCAAGGCCTGCGCCCACCTTGGCTCAGGTATGGGATCTCTATCTTGAACAGGAGAAGGTAGAAGAAGACTCTCTCTATGCGGCGCTCGACTCGCTGGTCACTTACGAGATCTTTGAAACCATGCCGGATAAGGTAAGCTCTCTGTATGAGCTGCTCGATGGTGTGACTGTGATCGAGCTGGCGGGCTACTCACCCCAGATCCAGAACCTGGTGGTAGCTCTGACGCTGGATCTCTTCTATTCGCAGATGCAAAAGCGCGGCAAACCGCAAGTCAACGGCGATTATCGCCAGATCACCAAGATGATCCTGGTCGATGAGGCCGACAACTTCATGTCGCAGGACTTCCCCAGCCTGCGCAAGATCCTGAAAGAGGGACGCGAGTACGGGGTTGGGGTGATCCTCTCAACCCAGGACTTAAGTCACTTTAAAACCGGGGAAAACAACTACGGCTCTTATATTTTGACCTGGGTGGTGCATCGCGTCGCCGAGATCAAGAATGCTGATATCAAGGCCATCTTTAATAAAGATGATAAGACCGAGCAAGAACAATTAATGGAAACCATCCGCAAGCTGGATAAGCATTTTAGTCTCTATATCGATGGAGATAAAAAGGTGTCTATGATGCGGGATAAGGCATTTTGGGAATTGTGAGAGGTTTTATTTTGATTGATTTAGATAAGGTTTTTGGCTCAAGAGTATTTGTCATTCCTAGCAATCAGCGTGGTTATAGTTGGACAAAAAAGGAAATAGATGATTTATTTGGTGATCTGTCATTAATGGGGACTAAATGTCACTATTTAGGGACGGTTATTTGTACGAAAACTGATAACTTCATGGATGAAAAAACGCAAAGGCCAACATTTCGATACACATTGGAAGATGGTCAGCAGCGATTAACGACATTTCTTATTCTTATTGATGCAATAAGGCGGCGTTTTGAGGATATTGATCAAGGTGAAACTATAGATTCTCAGAAGCTAAAGGAACTGATGACGTACAAGTGTGGTGCTATAGGCCTAAGGATAGAAAATAAGAATAAATCCTTGCATGAATGCCTTACACACTTTCTATTAGGCACTCCCAGTGCTCTTCCTGCTGACTTCTCACCGTCTATGAGGTATATGGAAAATGCAGTGAATTATATTAGAGCAAAAATCAATGAGAGAGATACTCGAGAGTCTTTGATCGATATAAGGAATAAGGTTTGCCATCAAATTCAAATAATTGATGTTGATCTTTCAGATGCGCTTGTAGACCGATATTTAACATTTGATGCTATAAATTCTCGTGGTTTGCCTCTAACAGAATTTGATAAGATAAAAAATTTCTGTATTTTGGTGAGCGAAAGAAGAGGGTTAAATATCAAGGCTGATGAACTATGGTATCAGTCAGTTATTAACTTGGAAAAATATGATGTTGCCTCTAGAGGTAATGAAAATTCATTCATAGCTGATCTTTATTCAGTCTTTCATGGTGTAAGTACTAGTAATAGTGATGTACATGACACTTTTGTAAAAGAGTATAGAACCTTATTGGAAGGGGAAAATAAATTAAAGGAAAATCAGCTTATAAGTTTTGTCGGGTATTGGGTTGAATATGCTAATGCATGGGGGTTTATCTCATCTAGACATAAAACAAAATACTACGGTAGCCTTATAACAAAAGATGCTGGAAGATGGCTGGATTCCATCGACAATTTAGGGTTGCCGGGTGTAACAAAGAAAGTCCTAAGTGTTTCATTGATGTTATCTTTGAATCTTGGAGATAACTTTTCAGCAGTTGCTAGGGCATGTGAAATTTATACATTTAGAATGCATGCCATATGTCGTTATCGAGTTGATAAGAATTCAAAAGCAATACTTGAGCTAGCAAATAGTGTTTTAAGGAATCAAAAAGGTTCTGATTATACGATTAAAGGATTGTCTGATTTATTAAACTCTAATGCTCGCTTAGATACGTGTATTAGTCAGTTGTTGAGTGGGGATTTAAATTATAAGACTTGGCGAAATTATCTTTATTATATGCTATATGAGTATGAACTCAGTGAGTCGTCTGCTGGTGTAAAACCACTGAATTGGGCTTCATCAGATGATGAAAAAGATAACTCTATTGAGCATATTTTGCCGCAAGAACATAGAGATGCAGGATGGTGGGAAAAACACTGGCCGGACGCAAGTTTAGCAGATAAATTTTCGCACAGGATAGGTAATCTAGTGTTGACACAAGGCAATTCTATTTTAGGTAGAAAGCCTATAGATAAGAAAATAAAAGATCCTGATGCTGATTACTATTATAATCACAGGAAGGCTACAAATAGTGAAAAATTAATACAAAAATATACGGATGGCTCTATTTGGAAAGAAGTTAATATTTTATCACGTGAACTGGATATTATAAAGTTTGCAGCAAACAGATGGGCAATGCCTAGTGTCGTTGATGATGTAAAAATAAGTCTGCCTGAAATTTTCCCTCACTATGTTCCAGGGTGTAGCATGATGAAATTTAAATCTTATGACTACGTTGACCCTGAATCTAACGAATTTGAAACTATAGTCATCGATTAACTGATAATCCCGCCATATTACTAGGCGGGATTATTTTTAAATTCTTTCCATATTGAAAATTGTAAATTTCTATCATCAATGGTAAGGCCATTATCCATTCTATTAAAGTATGAAATTCTTGATCTGACACCATCAGGTTCCCGGAAATTTTCGCCTCTCTCTGACTTCGGATAGATATCTAGGGCTTGGAGTAGTTGACTAAGTGCAACAACTTTGGGGTTGCTAGCACTAATCTTCTCCCCACAACGCTTAATATCCTGATAAACAATCAAGGCTAATCTGTATTCATCTTCCGTCCATGGAAGATTTTTACGTTTTTTTTCAGTCATATGGCTTTGGTAAAATCGCTTAGACTACGGTGATTACGTAGTGAAGCTATACCATCTTCCACATGAGCAGCCCAAGCTTTTATCCACTCTTTATGATCCAGGTCAGGATAAATCATCTGGAGGGTGAGCTCGGTCACAACCAGTGTTTCTCCCAGCCAGGTTATTTTGTCGAGGACTAGGCTGCCATCTAGTTTTTTATGATCAGGATGGTAGCGAAAATCAGTTTCCACTGAACGAAAAAAAGCCAGGCGAGCTGCCACATTGGGAGTGATCCCGGTATTGGCTTTTAATCGTTTAAGCTGCTCTTCCGTTTGGCGGGTGAGCTGCATGCGATTCGGGAGCATTAATAAACCTCCTTGGCTTGCACTTGGGCAGGACTCTCTTTCCAGAAGTAGCCCTTGGTCAGCTGTGATGACTTGGTCAGCGCATCAAAGCGGATCTGATAGGCATGAGAGATATCATCAGCCAGAGCACTGGCAAAATAGCGTTCATCCACTTCGGTATCAGTCGACAGTAATATCACCTGATGACTGGCATAGGGGAAGTAGTGATGAATCAGCTTGTCTCTATGATGTGAGTCAAGGCGCCCCAGCGGGGTATCAATAATGACCGGCAGTTGTCTACCAGATGTTTTAGCCAAGGCTTCCAGGATCGCGATGGCATAAATTTGCTTCTCACCGGCAGAGAGCGACTTTCTATTGATAGCAATCCCAGCTTCGTCTACCAGCTCCACATCAAAGGTGTGAGGATTGATCCTGGCCTTAATCTGCAGATCTTCTTTTCTAGCCAATTTTCGGTAGGCCACTTCAAAATTCTGCTCCAGCGTTTTAACCCGGGCCTGGGTCAATACATCGCTGTATTCATCCAGCAAACTGATGGTCTCATTGGCATATTGCACTGCACTCACAGCACCATATTGCTCTCTGGCTTTATCGTGCAATTTCTGGATCTGGCGGGCGCAATCCAGTTGACTCATTACCGCTTGCTTGGCTTGTTCCAGCAGAGCCTTGTATTTGTGGCGCTCTTCTTGCCGTTGATTGTCCATCTCTCGCAGGGTTTGGAAGATATCCATCAGCTGCTCATCATCCGGTGCTCGCTCAATATTGCTGGCGGCTTGTTCCAGTTGATGTTCAACCTTGGCCAATTTACGACGCTGTGCATCAAATTTGTTCCAAGCCCGTTGGCAATCCTCACTGATTGTCGCGATGACGATGTGAGTCTCGCGCTCCGAGATATCAAAGAGGACTTCACCTTGCGGCTTGTTGGCCATAAAGCTGTCAAGCTGCTCTTCGATCGCCTGGGTTGTGATGGCCAGCGTCTCTTTACCTTTAAAGCCGATATTGGCTTTAAGCTGTTCGAGAAAAATATGGAGCTCTTGGGAAAAGCTGCGAGCCCTTTTTATCTCTATTTCTTTGGCCAGCTGTTGCTGCAGTTTGGCCATGGTGTTGGGGGCCAGTGCAAAGGGGAGGGAGCCATCACATTCATGGCGCAGACTCTTTTCAAGCTGTTCTTTTTCTTTTACCAGTTCAGCAACTTTCTGCTGCTCCTGATTTTTTGTCCGCGCAAATGCACCACCTTGTGCTGCCAGCATGGCTTCATATTTCTGAATATCCTGGGTAATCAGGCCAATCCTTGCCATCACCAAGTCAGCTTCAAATCGATAATGCTCGGCCTGTTTGGCAAACTGCTTTTTATTCTGCTCCAGCTCGGCTAATTTGTGCTGTTGTTGGGTACCCAGCTCTTTGGCTCCTTGCTGCTTTAAATAGATGCCAAGGTCGGTGCGCAGTTTGGCGATCAGGTCAAGGCCCAGCAGGCGGCGTACCGCGGTCTGCAGAATCTTGCCCGATTCATCTTCTGCCAATGAGGCTATCTTCTCGCCATCAAAAAAGAAGAGATCAGCAATACCGTGCGGGATTAACTCATTGAGAAAACCCTGGCACTGCTCATAGTTAAGCTCGTCCAGCTCGACCCCGTTTTGCAGCAGTTTTAGCCTATCTTTTTTATTGCGATTCCAGCTGCGAATAACGGTAAATTCAGACTCAGTGCCCCCTTGGTTATAGGTAAACACGAGTTCAATCGAGGCATCTTTAGGTTGCTGAGAGACGCTGACGCCGTTATGGATCAGTGCAGTAAGTTGGTCAATATAGTCCTGATTGTGGATGAGGTTATCAAAGGCCAGACGTCCATATAGTGCTAAACGGATGGCTGACAAAATCGACGTTTTGCCTGCGCCGTTGAGGCCACCAAACAGCACGATAGGCCTATCATGTCGCTCATATTCGCGTTTTTGTGGGGTCAGCTCTATTTCGTGGTGACCACGAAATACACGAAAGTTATGCAAGACCAACTTCTTAATGATCATTTTTTACTGCCTCACTAAACAGTGCTGCCATATCGTCGGCTTGTGCCAATTGCTTTTGCAATTCAGCAAGCGACTGTTCAATTTGTTCCACTTCTTCTTGATAGAGATCGCGCTCATTGCGCTTTTGTAATTGTGCCTGTTTCTGCTCTATGGCTTCGAGGCTGCCCCAATCCTGTTTCAGGATGGTTCCTATTTTGGCGAAGACGCCTTGGCGGCGGCTAAGCCCTTCAAGGGATATTTCGAGCTCTATCAGCTTCATCACCATCTCGGGCTCGACATCATAGCCCTGGCTTAGTTGCGCCAGCAGCTCAGCATCGCTGGCGTTAAAGCGTGACTGATCGTCGATTAGCCAGTCGAGGTCTTCGCCATACACTTCCCGATATATAGCTGGCAGTGAGTCATTCCAATCCGGTTCGTTAGGGTCAGTTAACCACTCTTGGCGAATCGCATGCAGCTCCGGCTTGGTGATCAGAGTAATGGTGTGGCCACGCAGGTTGAGGTCACGTTCCATCTCGAGCAGCTCTTTAAGCCACTCTTGGCGGTATTTCAGCCAATAAGGGCCGGGGACGTGCTTGCGTTCTGCGCTAAGCTCTTCACCCTCTTTGGCGTATTGGTAGCTCACCTTGCCGGTGCGGCGCTTGTAGTTACGGTAGGTATCTTTTTGCGCAGGGTCTGTCGTCAGAGCTAGCTGATTACGAAACTTGAGCAGGGGGAGCATCCAGTCTTCGCCGTTTTGGATCAGGCTCTCCATGGCTCGGTCTTTGGTGACCACGGTACAGGTCCAACACCCAAAGCGTGAATTACCACAAGAGGGGGTGCTGTCATCAATGACCAATGGACACTCACCCTGACCTGAGGAGTCCATATAAAGAGTCCAGAGCGGGCGGTTATTGCCGCCCCAGGGATTTTCCCACTCCTCCACATCATCTGGCGCGTATTTGAAGGCGCCGCGCAGCAGTTTCCAGACATCCTCAACATCCCAAGTGTCGATAGGGGTGTAGATGAAGGCATTAGCCAGCGTGGTATGGCGGGCAAGACGGGTTCCATCAATCTTGTGCTTGGCAATGACCTGGGCACGGGAAGCACTCTCGCTGCTGCGAGAGCCGAGCACAACGATCACCTCTTCAAACTGGCTGACCTTGTCTTTGATAAAGTCACTGACCGGGTTGATCTTCATTCGCTCGGTACACCAGCGAAAGCTGCGAGTCGGGGCAGGGTAGCCTTTGCCGAGCAGGTTTACCCAAAACGTCTCATGGGTTTTGGGTACGACAGGGTGAGAGGTAATGGGTAACGCATCGCGTTTGGCGCCCTTTTCGATTTGATCCATGGTCCGAATGATCAAATCGACGACAACAGGGGTCTCGACCAGGGTGTCTGATGACACGACAAAGACATCTTTGTGGCGCATTTCGGGCGGTAACCCCAGCAGTGCCAGATAGACCAGCGTCAGCACAGCAGAAGAGTCTTTACCTCCGCTATAACCAATGACCCAGGGTCGTTTGTCAGCGCAGTAGATACGTTGTACTTCAGCTACATACTCGGCCAGTGGGCGGCCGGCAAAGGGCTCGGTATTGATGAAATCTTCGTAATCGGCCAGATCATGGGCCTGAATCAAGGGGTTCATTGAGAGACAACCTGAGCTTCAAGTACCTTCTCCTCGGGGGTGAGGGGAAGGTTGAGTGATGTTTTAAGGGCGTTACAGGTAAGCTGGAGCGCTGTGGTGGATTTGCTTAGCTTGCCATGTGACATGGTTCTGCGAATCCATTCCGGGTTGGTTTTGCGCCAATCAATGGTCTTGAGCTTACCAAGGTCTGCTTGCCAGGTATCAGGATGCTCGCTTATCAAAAAGCGGCCGAGCATACCGAGAGCTTGCAGGCCGACGCCGTGAGCATGTACATACTCCTGCCGGAGTTGGGCTGGCGATACTTCTTTGCGACTGGCCATCTGCCAATCCGGCATCTGGTCGTAGACCGCTTTCCAATAGAGAGCCGCCAGCTTGGCCTCTTCATCTGTGCAGCCCTCTTTAGGTCCCTTGCCCAGTAGGGCTCGGGTTGCCTGCTTGATGCTACTTAAGGTGAAGAGCTTGCTGGAGAGCTGGGAGATGCTCGACTTTTCCATCTCAGTAAGCCCGACGAAGGGCTCCATGCTGGTAGCTAGATGGCGAGCAAGCTCAGAGCCTTGATCTCTATGGTCATAGAGCGTTGACAGTGACGGACTGGGTTTGACCGCGTACTTGTTGAGATCAGCAAACATTTGCTGGCTTCGGGTTAACCCTTCGTCGACAAAGAACAAGACAGGGATGTTGTCCTGACCCAGTTCGGGGCGCTCTACCAACGCCTCTTCGATAGCTTTGCGGCGGTGCTGACCATCGTTGATCAGGATCTGTGCATCCATGGGCACCCGTAAAGTGCCCAGATTGTTGGAGCCGGGGTGCTCAGCAAACTCGACGTCAACAGCTATTGACGCAGTTAAGGCAGAGAAGACGTAATCCTTGGGATTCTCCAAGAGGTATCGCACCATTTCCGGGATCCGGGATTTGTTCAATGTGCGTTGCGCCCGCAATTCAGGGGGGACTTCGCTCTCATCGAAGTTGAAAATTTTGGGGATGATGCGCATCGGGCAGGTCGCGATATAGAAGGGGCGACCGGCTTGTATCCCACGCACTGCGGGGAATGAGTAGCAGTAGTCAGCGTCGAAGTGGTTCATGATGATGCTCCTGGCTAGTCCTGTTTTAAGTCTAGGGTTACGTCAAAATTAACGTAATCACATATTTTCATAAGACTATTGATTGGGTTTTAGCGAGGAATAAGTGGTTTTTACGTTATTTTGGGGCGCTAATTTTACTCTTTTACGCTACAAATACGAAAGCCTGAAATTCGCCTTTTTTGCTCTTTGAGAGCTGATTCATATTGTTGGCGACTCAAGTGATGCTCTGTTTCCAGGTCCATCCCAAGCAGTTTGCTCAATCTTTGCTCCAGCGCTCGTTGTGCCTTGAAGCTCGGATCATCCGGTGTCATCAGATAGCTTTTGTTGAGTAGTGGTGGCCGGGTCTGCTCATTGATGTAGTCAAAGAAGTCGACCTCCTGCTCGGCCATCTTGATCTTGACCCGCTCCACCAGATGGGGGATGGGCTTGCTGAAGTCGTCATACCCCATCAGGCTCACCTTGCCGGAGCGGATGTGCAGCTTGATCACGTCGATATCGGTCAAGTCACCATAGAGCTGGCAAGCCGCTCCTAGGTAGACACGCAGCAGCGGCGGTAATTGTGCAATAAAGCATTTGTGCAGCAGCAGTGAATGGTTGGGATAGAGTAGGCTGTTGGGTAGCTGTTGATGGGCCAGCTCGCAGGCCTGGTTGATAAGGGCGATATCCGCAATCTGGTAGAGCAGTGCTTTGGCTGTCTGTTGTGCCTGCGGGTTGCCACCGAAAAAGGCTTTGATATCCCGCTGCAGCTCGCTGGGGTATTGGGTATAGGCTTGGCGTTTGCCAAACAGGTTGAGCGCCAGGTAGACCTGCAAATCTTGCTGCCGCTCCAGCTCGGCCTGCTTTAACTGGGCAAGGTCAAAATGCTGGCCAAGCAGGGTCATGGCTTTGCGATGACTGCCAGCGATCTCTCTTAGCTCGTCGCTTTGTTCAAATTCGTCATTGGCCGGGATTCGGCCAAGGGTCAGCGCCCGCTGCCAGAAGGCTTCAAACAGCGGTTGATGGCGAGCGATCAGCAGTGCTGCAGTAGCCTGATGGTTGGGGGTGGGCGAGGTCAGCTGCTGCCAGCTGTGGCTTCGGCGTTGGCGCTGCGCCAAAAAGCGCTGCTCTTCGAGCTTGTCTTTGAACACATAGAAGATGCCTGGCCCCACGGCGATGGCATTTTCATCCAGTGTTTTGTCTATGTAGTGCTTGAGCTCGCTTTGGTTGTAGTAGCGCTGAAAGGTGTTGCGCGAGGTGATAACGCCATCTTTATAAGGGGTGAACTGGGCAATAAAGCTGTCGTTGGCCAGCATGGCCGAGACGACCAGCAGGGTTTGGGTCAGCTCCCAGGCGCCGAGCAGTGCCTCCATTCGCTCATCTTGATCCTCAATCACGTTGATCACAAAACCGAGATTGACCAGATGGGAGACCACCTTCTCCCCATCCGGGCGAAAGTTCGGGTCCCAGCCCAGCGTGTCAATACCGTGTGCTTCCAGCTCCCGCAGGTCATCCCCCCGGCCGCAACCGTAATCAAACAGCGCATAGTCGCCGTTGAGATAACCATGGCGTGCCAGCATCTTCATGGGGGCTGAGAGTTCATGGCGAACCAACGCGGTTTTATGGCGATCAATTTGTGGGCCCCCCTCTTCGGGCGGCAGGGCGGAGGTGCGAAACAGGCGCCCATCAACCAGTTGGTATCCATGTCTTGCGATAAGCCGCTCCCACGATGCTTTGAAGCCAATCATGCGGGGATGATCGTAAAGCCCTGCCAACACCCCCTCTTCGGTGATCTGGCGACAGCTCTCTGCCTGTGGGTGATCGGGGGTCAGCATGCACTCTTTGCGATGCAGAATGGGCGGATTGTCCAGGCTGTCGTAGCGGGTAACGGTATGGCTTAGTTTGGCCAGATCAACGGTCACGCTCTGCTTGAGGCTGGGGTAGGCCTCTTCGAAGAAGGTGGGGTAGTTGAGCAGTGACAGCCGAAACTCCTGCTTTGCCAACTTGACCAGATCCCATTCACACTCCGGGAGTTTGAGCGCTTGTGCCACCGCACAGACAAAACGGTAGAGCTGTGGGCTGGTCGTGGCCAGGGTCTCTTTGTGCAGATAGACCGCGTCGGGCAGTACTTTTTTGTATGGCAGAGCAGCGACCAGTTGCGTGAAGCGCTCGGGGGTCAGCATCAGCACATTCCTTTGAGTTGGGTGAGTGTCAGCCGCTTGGGCATTCGTCTTCCATGGTGAGTGGTGAGTTCGACCAAGACGCGGTTTTGTTCGGGCCCATAGCTGATATGCAGTGGCCGGTCTGGGCCATAGAGATAGAGACGATCAAACGGGGTGTGCTGCGCCAACCAAAGGGCTACCTGATAGCTGTTCTTCCCTGGGTATATCAGATCAACCGCGGCCCCTTGCCGAGGACAGACAACTCTTCCTCGCTGATTGAGTTCACAGGCCGCATGTTGATCCAGTGTGGGGGCTATACCGGGGGAGGCGTTGGAAAGAATAGCTTTGCGCAGTGTTACCCCACAAAACCCATAGGTCAGCAATGGGTGACCAAATGTTTCTACTAGCGGATCGAGAATATGCGTTGCCAGTTCACGGTAGGCCAGCCAGCTCTCGGTTTGTTCAGGCAAGTTTGGGCATTGGATGCGTTGCCAAGTTTCACCACAGTGAAACAGCATCTCGAAGGTGAAATGTTGGCTGCAGGCATCCTCTAAGCGCATGACGAATCCTTATGAACCAGTGCGTTATATTACTGGTTTTGCCTCCACAGTAGAGCCGTCAATCCGTGAGAGTGATCGCGAAAAGCCAACAGGTTGGATCTTTGTGAACCAGATGAACAAATAAAAAGGGCCACCTCTTGCGAGGTGGCCCTTTCCAAACGTTTGGTGGAGCTGGGGGGATTTGAACCCCCGTCCAAAATTACTACATCCTTGGCACTACATGCTTAGTCACTCTTTACATTCGCCAACCCGCTGCGGAGAGACACGCCACGAATTGACTAGCTCGATTGGTTTTAATGCTTCCGCCCCGAGCAGGACTTCCACACGATCCTGTGAAGGATGACCTTCCGATTCCCTAGGACACAGGCAAGCTAGGGTAGAAGGGCTCAGCGCAGGTTATTAAGCTGCGAGTGCGTAGTTTTCGTCGTTTGCGACTATTTTTTTGCGGTTTATTAACGAGGCCTACCGCACCTCGGCATGCACCTTGGGTTTCGTGAATCTTGTCGAATCCAGAATCAGCCCCAAGTTGTTAAGAGCGATTGTACGCAAAAATGCTGGTATGGCAAGGCGTTGATGGCTATTCCCGCCAGCTGGTCGTCTGTTTGCCGATTTATTGTGCGCAGTGGCCGGGGGAGGGGAACCGGAAGTGAGGTGTCCGGACGGGAATCGTCCGGACATCAGAGGGTTAGCCGCGGTACTTGTTCTTCATGATGCGGGCTTTTTCCCGATCCCACTCGCGGGCCTTGGTATCTTCGCGCTTGTCGTGCTCTTTCTTGCCCTTCACCAGACCGATCTCGACCTTGACCCAGCACTGTTTCCAGTAGAGGGCGAGGGGGACGACGGTATAGCCCTGACGGGCAATCAGGCTTTCGAGTTTGTCGAGTTCACGACGGCTCAGCAGCAGTTTGCGGGTACGGGTCGGGTCACACACCACATGGCTGGAGGCCGCTTGCAGTGGCAGGAAGCTGGAGCCGAACAGGTAGGCTTCGCCATCGCGGAAGATGACATAGGCTTCGCTGATGTTGGCCTTGCCCGCCCGCAGGGATTTGACTTCCCACCCTTGCAGGGACAGACCCGCTTCGATCTTCTCTTCGATGAAGTATTCGTGGCGCGCGGTTCTGTTGAGTGCAATGGTGCTGGACCCGGCTTTGTTTTTACTGTTTTTTTTGCTCATGACGGGCGATTTCCGGCAATGACTAGGAGGCTCGTATTATACGTAGGCGGGGGCGGCTGTAAAACGCACGACGGGTCAAGTGGCCGCTTTCTGAGCAGTTTGGCCGAGGTTTTACCTCCAAAAGCGCCAACATGGTGATAAAATCGCGGCGATTGGATGAGGAAAAGCCATGCCCCGTATTACTCGCAGTGCCCTGGTAATGTTCAGTGCCGAACAGATGTTCAAGTTGGTCAACGATGTGAATGCCTATCCGCAGTTTTTGCCCGGCTGTGTCGGCAGCCGCGTGCATGAGGCAGGTGACGATTACATGATGGCGTCGGTCGATGTGGCCAAGGCGGGCATCGCCAAAACCTTTACTACCCGCAACCAGCTGGATGTAAACCGCCAGATCAGGATGGAGCTGGTGGACGGCCCCTTCAGCAAGCTGGCAGGCTGGTGGACCTTTACTCCCCTCGACGTGGATGCCTGCAAGGTGGAGTTTGACCTCGATTTCGAATTTACCTCCAAGCTCATCGAAGTGGCCTTTGGCCAGGTGTTCCGCGATCTGGTGAGCTCCATGGTCTCCGCCTTCTCCAACCGGGCCAAGGTGGTGTACGGTGCCTGATCAGCTCAATATCGAAGTGGTCTATGCTCTGCCGCAGCGCCAGACGGTGATTGCGCTGCGGGTTTCTCCCGAGACCTGCGTACAGGCTGCCATCGAGCAGTCCGGCATCGTGCAAAAACACCCCGAGATCGACTTGTCGGTCAACAAGTTCGGCATCTATAGCCGTCCGGTAAAAGGGAGCGATCTGCTGCAGGATGGCGATCGCATCGAGATCTATCGTCCGCTCATCGCCGATCCGCGCGAGATGCGCAAAAAGCGCGCCGAGAAGGCCAAGGAGGAGGGGCGTGCCGATGCTGTGACCGGCGGTCGTCCCAATACCAACCGCAAGCGCGGTGATGGCCAACCGGCTGAGTGACATTGCGCCGCGGCAAGCGGTTAGCAAATAAAAAGGCGCTGATAGGCGCCTTTTTTGATCCTGTTTGCTCAGGTTTCCGAGCTGATAGCCACCGGGTTTATCCCTTGATATGAGCGGAATTCCCCAGTCTGGCGTGGGCCCACGCCGCCAGCAGATCAACCCCGCTCTGCATCACCCGCTCGTCGAAATCGAAGGCGTTGTGGTGGTGCGGCGCTGCCAGATCGGCGCCAAGGATCAGGTAAGCCGCTTCGCCACCCTGCTTTTGCACCCGCTCCATCAGAAAACCGGCATCTTCGCTGGCGCCAAAGCGGCGAGTCTGGATGGTGGCGAGCCCCTGCTTGCGAGCCAGCGCCGCCAGCTCGGCCTGTAGCGCCGGGCTGTTGTCGAGCGCGATGGCCTCACCCTGCTTGATGATGCGGTAGGTGACGCCGTGGGCAAGGGCAGTGCCTTCGACGATGCGTTGCACCTGGCTGAACATGTAGTCGTTGAGGGCGCTGTCGGCGCCGCGGGTTTCACCGTGCAGTTCGGCATGATCGGGGATGACGTTGCGCCCGCTGCCGGCGTGGAGCTGGCCGATGTTGATGCGGGTCATGCCGTCGCGGTGGCGCGGAATGCCGAGCATGGCGGTGGTAGCCATGCAAGCGGCAGCCAGCGCATTGCTGCCGGCATTGGGCTCGAGCCCGGCGTGGGCGGCGGTGCCCATGAAATGGACGTCGAACTTGGTTGAACAGAGGAACTCGGTGGGGTTGATCACCAGCTCGCCGCTGCCGGCGTGAATGCCGATATGGAGCGAGAGCAGGGCATCCACATCATCGAGGGCCCCGCCTGCGGCCAGCGCCTTGCCACCGCGGCACCCCTCTTCTGCGGGTTGGAAGAAGAGCTTGATGCGCCCGCACAGCTCCTTTTTCATCGCCATCAGGCGGCTGGCCAGCCCCAGGCCGATGGCAGTATGGCCATCGTGGGCGCAGGCGTGCATCCACCCCTTGTTGTGAGAAGCAAAGCCCTCCTGCTGCGGCAGGTGCTGCTCGGCGGCAGACTCCTCCACCTCGACTGCGTCGATATCGAAGCGAAAGGCCAGAGTCGGGCCGGGGCGGCCGGTATCCAGTTCTCCCATCAGCCCGGTCACGTCGCCAATGCGCTCCAGCCAGTCGGGATGGGCTCCCTGACGGCGGGCGCGGGCTTTCTCGGCGGCCACATCGACATCGCGCCCCATCATCAGATTGCTGGCCAGCAGCTTGTCGCCAAGCACGATGTGATAGCCAAGTTCATTCAGATGGTGGGCAATCAGGCTGGTGGTACGAAACTCTTTCCAGGCCGCTTCCGGCAGGCGGTGCAGGTCACGGCGCCACTGGATCAGGTGCTCAAGGGTCATCCTGGCTTCCTTTGTGATTCGGTTTGCCGGCTATTGTGCACTGTTTTGCGGGCGAGGACACGGGGAAGGGCGCTGGTCGGGGGAGCTGGCCAAGCTGTTGCAGCCATGAAATAAAAAACGCCTCCACAAGAGAGGCGTTGTCAGAATGCCTTGATATCAGGCGGCGCGATGGTAAGCCGAGGCTTCAAACAGCTTCTTGTTGGCCACCAGCTCGATGGGGTCAAAGTCATCGACGTTGATGGTGCGCAGGCGACTCACTTCGGCGCGGCGCAGCAGCTCCGCTTCGCTCTGGCTCAGCACGCCAGCCGCGAGGCCGATGTCGGCCACCTTGTCCAGTGCCAGGAAGGGGCGCTTGACGCCGTCAGCCTTGCACACCTTGTCAAACAGCGGTTCGGCGGCCAGCACGTCCTCGAGCGCCTGCTCTAGTAGACCGAAGGGGTTACCCTCTTCGCGGGTCAGGTACTGGCCCTTGGCCAGGCGGCTGCGGGTCTCGCTCGGGGTTTGCAGCAGGCGGGCAACCTGGTTGTCCAGTTTGTCGCTCGGACGCTTCATGTCGCGACCCAGCGGCAGCACCACGGCGCGCAGGGCAAGGCCAATCCAGCGGTTCGGGAAGTTACGCAGCAGCTCGTCGATCGCCTCTTGGGCCTTGAACAGGGCATCTTGCAGTGCCCAGTGCAGCAGCGGCAGGTCGGCCTGCTGGCGTCCCTCATCCTGATAGCGCTTGAGGGCGCTGGAGGCCAGATAGAGCTGGCTCAGCACGTCGCCAAGGCGGGCGGAGACCCGCTCCTTGCGCTTGAGCTCGCCACCCAGGGTGCCCATCGCCATGTCTGACAGGAACGCCAGGTTGGCCGAAAGGCGGGAGAGCTGCTGGTAGTAGCCCTTGGTCTGATCCTTGTACGGTGAAGCGGCAAAGCGTGCGCCGGTGATACCGAGCCAGAAGCTGCGCACCAGGTTGCTGATGGCAAAGCCGACGTGGCTGAATACTGCCTTGTCGAAATCTTTCAGCGCCTGCTCTTTATCCGGGTGGCTGGCAGCCAGCATCTCCGGCAGTACATACGGGTGGCAGCGGATAGCGCCCTGACCATAGATGATCATGCTGCGTGTCAGGATGTTGGCCCCTTCTACCGTAACGGCGATGGGCGCACCCTGATAGCCACGGGCCAGATAGTTGTTGGGGCCCATGCAGATGGCTTTGCCGCCGTGGATGTCCATGGCATCGATGATGCACTTCTGGGCACGGTCGGTGAGGTGGTATTTGACGATGGCGGAGACGACCGAGGGCTTCTCGCCAAGGTCGATGCCGGTCACGGTCAGGTTGGCTGCGGCGCCCATGATGTAGGCGTTGCCACCGATGCGGGCCAGCGGCTCTTCAATCCCTTCCATCTTGCCGATGGGCAGCTTGAACTGGCGACGGATGCGGCTGTAGGCGCCGCTTGCCAGGGCCAGCATCTTGACGCCACCTGTGCTGTTGGAGGGCAATGTGATACCGCGGCCAACCGACAGACACTCGACCAGCATGCGCCAGCCCTGACCAGCCATGGCCGGGCCACCGATGATGAAATCGAGCGGGACGAACACATCCTTGCCCTGGGTCGGGCCGTTCTGGAACGGCACGTTGAGCGGGAAGTGGCGACGGCCGATGCCGACCCCCTTGATGTGAGTGGGAATGAGGGCGCAGGTGATGCCAAGCTCTTCCTCATCCCCCAACAGGTGTTCCGGATCACGCAGTTTGAAGGCGAGACCCAAGACGGTGGCGATAGGGGCGAGCGTGATGTAGCGCTTGTTCCAGGTGAGGCGCATACCGAGCACCTCTTTTCCTTCCCACTCACCCTTGCAGACGATACCGAAGTCGGGGATGGAGCCAGCGTCAGAGCCCGCTTCCGGGCTGGTCAGGGCGAAGCAGGGGATCTCTTTACCTACCGCCAGGCGGGGCAGGTAGTAATCTTTCTGCTCGTCGGTGCCATAGTGCTGCAGCAGTTCGCCCGGGCCCAGCGAGTTGGGCACGCCGACGGTGGAGGCGAGCACGGCGCTGGCTCCGCACAGTTTTTGCAGGACGCAGGACTGGGCGTAGGCCGAGAACTCCAGACCGCCATATTTCTTCTTGATGATCATGGCGAAGAACTTGTTGTCCTTCAGGTATTGCCACACCTCGGGGGAGAGATCCGCGCGCTCGTGGGTCACTTCCCAGTCGCTCACCATGCGGCACACTTCCTCGACCGGACCATCCATAAAGGCCTGTTCTTCGGCAGATAGGGTGCTGACCGGAATGGCGTGCAGTTTTTTCCAGTCCGGGTTGCCCGCGAACAGATCGGCTTCCCACCAGGTTGTGCCCGCTTCGATCGCTTCTTTCTCGGTGCGGGACATCTCCGGCATGATCGATTTGTAGATCTTGAACAGCGGCTTGGTTATTTGATTGCGGCGAAATTCCACCAGATTGAGCGGGATGGCGATCACCGCGAACAGCGCCCATACCAGCAAGGGCACATGACCATAGATGGCGCCAAGCGCCAGGGCGGCGCCGGTGACCAGGGTGGAGATGAACAGGGATGCCCGGCGATAGGCCAGGGCTCCGATAACCAGGATCACCCCGAGCAGAGTGAGGGTCGTCGTCATTGCTTGCTCCTTGCGTGTATAAATGTGCCAACTTGGTGTAACTCATCCAGAGGTCTGACCTGTTGGATATGGCCCCTGTTGTAATTCATACGCACAAAGTTATCAAGCTGTTTACATCTTCATTACCTTCTCTCTGTGATCCCCATAACGCTCACGCGCCGCCAGCGCTGTGGCTCGCAGGGGGGCGACTGTGCGATTCGCTTGTGCGAGAATAGCTGCGATCTACACGCACACTAAAAACAGTGGAAGAGACATCATGTACCAAGAATTGATCCGCAATGAACTGACCGAAGCTGCCAGCGTGCTGCAGGCCTTCCTGGCTGATGAGCAGAACCTGAAAAACATCGAAGCGGCCGCCAAACTGCTGGCTGACTCTTTCAAGGAAGAGGGCAAGGTGCTCTCTTGTGGCAACGGTGGTTCCCACTGTGACGCCATGCACTTTGCCGAAGAGCTGACCGGTCGCTATCGCGAGAACCGCCCGGGTTACGCCGGTATCGCCATCTCCGATCCGAGCCACCTCTCCTGCGTCTCCAACGACTTTGGCTATGACTATGTCTTCTCCCGTTACGTAGAAGCGGTCGGCCGCCGTGGCGACGTGCTGCTTGGTATCTCCACCAGCGGCAACTCCGGCAATATCCTGAAAGCCATCGAGGCTGCCCGCGCCAAAGGGATGAAAGTGATCGCCCTGACCGGCAAGGATGGCGGCAAGATGGCAGGCCTGGCGGATGTCGAGATCCGGGTTCCGCACTTTGGCTATGCCGACCGTATTCAGGAAGTGCACATCAAGGTGATCCACATCCTGATCCAGCTGGTCGAAAAAGAGATGGCCAAGTAATCAGGCCACGCTACCGGACAAGGGCATCACAGGTTAATGGTTTGTCATCGACCGGTTGCTGCCACAGGGGAAGGAATTGCGCTTTCCCCTGCTGTCTGTCGAACCAGTGTGCTGGTCGAACATGACACAAGCCAAATCATGAAAGGAGTCTGCCGGATATGTGCGAACTGCTCGGCATGAGTGCCAATGTGCCGACCGATATCTGCTTCAGCTTTACTGGGTTGATGCTGCGCGGCGGCAAGACAGGGCCCCACAAGGATGGCTGGGGGATCACCTTCTACGAGGGGAAGGGCTTTCGCACCTTCAAGGATCCCGAGCCCAGTGCCCAATCTCCCATCGCCAGACTGGTACAGGCGTTGCCCATCAAGAGCTGCGCCGTGGTCAGCCACATTCGGCAGGCCAACCGTGGCTGCGTGTCGCTGGAAAATACCCACCCCTTTACCCGTGAGCTGTGGGGCCGTTACTGGACCTTCGCTCACAACGGTCAGCTGACCGGTTACAAGAAGCTGCCAACCGGTCGCCACCGTCCGGTAGGGGATACCGACAGCGAGCACGCCTTCTGCTGGCTGCTCGACCGGCTGGAGCAAAAATATCCCAAGCGTCCGGCCAACTTTCCCGCCATGTTTCGCTATCTCGCCACTTTGTGTGACGAGCTCAGAGCGTTCGGGGTATTCAACATGCTGCTCTCGGACGGGGAGTATGTGATGAGCTACTGCACCAACAACCTGCATTGGCTGACCCGTTGTGCGCCATTTGGCGAGGCGAGCCTGCTGGATGAGGAGGTGGTGATCGACTTTCAAAGCGAGACCACCCCCAACGATGTGGTGACCCTGATCACCACCCGTCCGCTGACCGGCAATGAGAATTGGGTCAAAATGGCGCCCGGCGAATTCAATCTGTTTCGCATGGGGGAGCGGGTGGCGACCAATCGGGTTGCGCTTGAGCAAGATAAAAAAATACCAGGGTAGATACCTACCCTGGTTCTTCGCAGCAGCCATAAAAGGCAAAAGGGATGAGAGGTGTTGCTGAGCATCATCACTCTGACGGCATTGAGTGTTGATCAATTGTTAATTTGTGGCAATCAAGTTGTTGTCTTGACGGGCGTTTTAGCATCGCTATTTCGATACTGATCACGTTTTTTGCCATTTTATTCCCTGAGCCATCCAATCGGGTGCTTCATCACAGCCTGGTCGTGCGCCACGACATCGAAAACTATCTATAGTATGGTCTGTTTGAATACCGTTCAGGAGGAGCCTCGCATGGAGTGGGTGGATCGCAAGGTGTTGCAGCAGCTGGCAGAGGATATCGGTCCGGATATGCTGCCCGTGGTCATCGCAGTCTTTATTGAAGAGGTGGGCGAGCAGCTGAGTCAGCTCAGGCCCCTCTATGAGCAGGGGGAGTGGGAGGCGCTGGCTCGGGTGGCGCACAGCATGAAATCATCCTGTGGCAGCTACGGCGCCATGCCGAGCTATCAGCAGGTGATGGCACTTGAGATGGCCAGCAAGCAGGCGGATGTGGCCGAGGCAGAGCGCCAGTTGCAAATGCTTGAGGCCTCCTTGCCTCAGGTGCTCGCGTTTCTTGCCGATTATCAGTAACGGCACCATGCAGGGATGCCGGGGCGCCGTGACCGTTGCCTAACGCTGGTTGAGCAGTTGCTGGATGATCCGGTCCAGCGCCAGTTTCAGCTTCAACCGATCGTGCCGATGGGGCAGCTCAAGCTCGCCCAGCTCGGCTTCGATCACTCGCCCTTGCCAGTCCCCCGCATCACCTGCGCCCTGTGGGGCCAGGATGGCATCCAGCCGACCCTGGCCGACCCGGGATTCCAGCCAGCGACACTGACTCATCAGATCCAGCTGGCTGGCAGGGCCGTTTTCCGCCACCAGATTGCAAACGAAAACCAGCATGGCGCTGCTCTCGTTGATGGCCTGGGCGATCTCGGCCAGCAGCAGTGGCGGCATGATGGAGGTGAGAAAACTGCCCGGCCCAAGAATGATCATGTCCGCTTGCTGCAGTGCCAGCACCGCTTCGCGGGTCGCTTGCACCTCCGGCATCAGGCCGAGAGAGAGGGGCGGTGTTGCAAGTTGATCGATGGATACCTCTCCCAGGATCTGGGTGCCACACTCCATATGGGCGCAGAGATCGGTGGGAAATTCAGACATGGGTAGCAATTGTGACTCGATTTTGAGCATGTCACTGATCAGCTTGATAGCATCAAGAGGACGGACACAGAGATTATCGAGCGCCAGCAGCATCAGGTTGCCAAGGTTGTGGCCCGCCAGCTCGCCTTTGCCGGCGAAGCGGTACTCGAACAACAGGCTGCCGATGCTGGGATCGGTCACCAGCTGGTTCAGGCAGTTGCGCAGATCGCCCCAGGCGATGCACTCCTGACTCTTGCGCAGGCGTCCGGTCGAGCCACCATCATCTGTGGTGGCGACGATGCCGGTGAGCCGTTGACCGAGAAACGAGAGGGACGAAAGCACTCGCCCCATGCCGTGGCCACCACCGATGGCAACGACCCGATCGAAGTCATTGATGTTTTTTTGCCACATATGGGCGTCCTGTTATTGGTCTCAGTTGACCGCTATGTTAGCAAGCGAAGCGAGATAATTGTTTGATAAAGGTATGATTTTTGCTTGAGGCTGCCATTCGATAAAACAAGGAGATGGTGTTGAAATTTCTGACCGTTCACTCCCTCGCCCAGAATTCATCGCTGGCGGCCCAAGATATCTGCGCGCAGCTGCGCCACCATGCCGATCAGGCCCCCTCCCTGCTGTTACTCTATTTTACCCAAGCCCATGACGGGGCGATACTGCGCGAAGCGCTCAAATGCCAGTTCCCGACGACCCGTCTGTTGGGTTGCAGCTCTTGCGGTGGTGTCATGACCGAGATGGGACACCACGCCCGAGACGGATATGGGCTGGCGGTGGCGGCTCTGTATGACGAGAAAGGGGCCTTCGGGGTAGCCGGTGCCAGCGGTGACGGGGTGGATGTGCGGCAGTTGCTGCGCCGAGCCATGAGCGACTGTGGTCGGCCGGGCGAGCTGCCCCAGTTGATCCTGTTTCATGCCAGTCCCGGCAAGGAGGAGGGGCTGCTGGCCGGAATCGAGGCAGAACTCGGTGCCTCGGTGCCGGTGGTCGGTGGATCCGCGGCAGATAACAGTGTCAGCGGTGACTGGCAGCTCTGCTGGGATGAGGCGGTGGCTCAGGATGGCATCGGTCTGGCGGTGCTCTATCCCGATTGCCAGCTGGCTTTTCAGTTTCACTCCGGTTATGTGCCTGCCGAATTCAGCGGCGAGATCACAGCCTGCAATGGGCGGGAGGTACTCACCATCGATCACCAGCCTGCTGCCGAGGTCTATGCCCGCTGGTGCGGGCGCGAGCAGCCCTGGCCGGTGGGGGCTATTTTGCGCGAGACCACGCTCACCCCGCTGGCTCGTCAGGTGGGGGCGCTGGATGGCATTCCTTACTACAAACTCTCCCATCCCGAAGCGGTGACCGAACAGGGCGGGCTGCGGCTCTTTACCGATGTGGTGCAAGGGGAGCGTCTGCTGTTGATGTACAGCAGTCAGGAAGGGTTGTTGCAGCGCAGCCTCAATGCCATGCGCGTCGAGCCCGGGTATGGGGTCGATGTGGAATTGCAGCCTATCGGCGCGCTCATCATCTTTTGTGCTGGTTGCCGTTTGGCGCTAGGTGATATGTTGTGCCAATTTGCCGAGCAGAGCCAGGCTCGCCTCGGCAAGATCCCTTTTATTACCCCCTTTACCTTCGGCGAGCAGGGGCGGCTGCCCAATGGCGAGCTGGCCCACGGCAACTTGATGGTATCGAGCGTGATTTTCCTGACCCGTTGAGTCGGCAGAACATAACAGAGCAGGCAACAAGATGATTGGCAACAGTGAACTGGAAGCCCTCGGCGACAAATTGCAGACCACGCTGGTCGACCTTATGCGTTGCCGCGAGCGCGAGGCCAAGTATCGTCACGAGTCCCAGACCCTGCTGGGTGGGGTTGCCACCCTCGCCGATGCCAAGACGCTGGAGCAGGTGTTGGAGAGCCTTATCCAGGTGCTCAAACCCTTTATCGGCTTTGAGCACGCGGATGTGGTGGCCTGGGAAGGGGAGCTGGGAAGTACCCACCTCAGTACCGAACTGATGCGCGCTGCCCGCAGCTGGCACATGACCCCGGCCTTTGCCCGCGCCATCGCCGGTGAAACCCTGGTGATTTACGATCCCGCCCAGCTCCCTGAGCTGGCGCCGCTGGCGAGCGAGCCGGGCTGGGCCAGCGTGATGTTGACCGGGCTGCAGGCCCCCGGTTTTACCGCCACCCTCATCTGCCGACACGCTCGGGCGGGCACCTTCGATCTTACCAGCAAGGCCGCCATGGAGCGTTGCCGTCCGCTTATCGCCCAGGCGCTGGTCAACATCACTTATCGGGCCCGGTTGCAGGAGCAAGTCGCGGTAAAAACCGAGGCGCTGCAGGCCAGCGAACGCCGTTTTCGCAGCTTCGCCGCCATGGCCTCTGACTGGTTCTGGGAGACAGATGCCGAGCATCGCCTCAGTTATGCCTCAGAGCCGGGTTATCTGGATGAGATGACCCCGCAAGCGACCCGGCCGACCCTCTATGACTACGTCTGCAACAAGCAGAGCTGCGATGCCCAGAAATATCTGCAGCTTTTGGAGCTGCGCCAGCCGGTGCGAGGGGTGCGGATGCTGGTTGCGCTGCAACACGGCCCCTGCTGGATGGAAGTGAGCGCCGAGCCCTGTTTTGACCATGATGGCCTGTTTATCGGTTATCGCGGCACAGCCCGGGATATCAGCAACCAGATCCGTAGGGAAGAGGAGCTGGCGCGGGCGCGGGATGAGGCCGAAGCGGCCAACCGTGCCAAGTCCCAGTTTCTCGCCATGATGACCCACGAGATCCGCTCGCCCATGAATGCGGTGTTGGGGATGCTCGATCTGGTGCAGCATGCCGAGCTGGCGCCGGAGCAACAGAGCCTGCTGCGCCATGCCACCCACTCGGCCAGATTGCTGCAAACCATCATCGACGACGTGCTCGATTTTTCGAAAATCGAGTCGCAAACCCTGGTGTTTCACTGCGAGACCCTGCAACCCGTCCAGCTGTGCCAATCTCTGGTCGAGCCGCTGCAAGCTCGCGCGACCGCCAAGGGGATCGCGCTGGTTTATCGGGTCGATGAGTCGGTCCCCCGGGAGTTGCAGGGGGATCCGATGCGTCTGTCGCAGGTGATGGGCAATCTGCTGGACAACGCCCTCAAATTTACCGAACAGGGGCAGGTGACACTGCACCTGGGTTGGCAGGATGAGAGGCTGCTGATCTCGGTCTCCGACACCGGGATCGGGATCGCTGATGCGGATCAGGCGCTGCTGTTTGAACCCTTCTCCCAGGTCGACAACTCGGCCACCCGGCGTTTTTCTGGTACCGGCCTCGGTCTTGCCATCAGCAAGCGTCTGGTGACGCTTATGGGGGGAGAGATCCACCTGAAGAGCGAGCCGGGCAAGGGAAGCTGTTTTTGGTTCGAACTGCCCGGTATGGCGTTGCCTTGCCATAGCCAGCCGCAGCGGGAGGAGGGGGCTTCGGCACTGCTGCCACTGGATGTGCTGGTGGTGGAGGACAGCCCGGTGAACCAGCTGGTGGTGTCGCTGATGCTGCAAAAACTGGTGGGCAAGGTACGGCTGGCTGCCAATGGTCTGGAGGCGCTGGCGCAGGTGGAT
The DNA here is from genome assembly GCF_049170575.1 of Aeromonas sp. 604282. Classification (NCBI taxonomy): domain Bacteria; kingdom Pseudomonadati; phylum Pseudomonadota; class Gammaproteobacteria; order Aeromonadales; family Aeromonadaceae; genus Aeromonas; species Aeromonas sp. 604282. Next base: position 190,252 of record NZ_JAAKMV010000003.1, read on the forward strand.
GAGCAGCTCCCGGATCTGATCCTGATGGATATGCGGATGCCCCTGATGGACGGACTGGAAGCCACCCGGCGCTTGCGTGAGTTGGGATGCACCATGCCTATCGTCGCCCTGACAGCCAATGCGATGGCGGAGGACAAGGCCTGCTGTCTGGCGCAGGGGATGGATGACTTTCTCGCCAAGCCTATCACCTTGTCACGGTTGAGAGAGTGTTTGCAGCGTCACTTTGGTCAGCGATTGCCGACGCGCGGATAAAAAAAATGGTCAACTTTGTGGGTTGACCAGTTCTTCAGCAAATACTGAAGAGAGCACGGGATAAATCGGGTTGTATCAATCTATATGAAAAATCTGTGCCAACTTTTTTAGGACTCTTTTGTGTTCAATTTTGGCCGTTTAGCGCAGCGGCTCTCTCTTGTTATGGCGTTTTGCGTTCCTACTCACTCGCAAAATGCGAATTTCAAATTTTCATTGTTGGAATAATTGCATTTTGCAACGCTGTTTTTGTCATTGTGAAATCAGGCGATGCAGGAATTTACGGGCCGCTTCGCTGTTTTGTTTGGCAATCAGCATCTGCTTTTCATAAATCGGCATCGGCAATATCTCGAGCCAGCGTTGGCAGAGCCAGGCGGCATCTTCAAAGCGCTTATCCGGATAGAGCTCATCAAGCTCCGGATACTGCTCGAACACTTCCCGCAGGCGATTGACCAGCAGCTTGTCGTTGAAATCTGAGTGGGTGCTCGGCCAGTTGGGCAGCATCTCCACCTTGGCCCGGCGCAGGCCCATCTCGTCTGTTTCCATCTCGTGGATGCAGAAGCGCTCCAGTCCCAGCACCGTCACCCCCAGCAGGCCATCATTGAGGGTGTAGAAGTCGGTCACCTTGACCCGGGTGCCCACCGGCAGAATGCGGCCGGATTGTCCCGAGGTGGTCGACTCTTCCATCACGATGCCAAAGCCCTGATCGTTGATGAATGACTCCTTGAGCATCTGCAGGTGGCGTGGCTCGAACAGACGCAGAGGAAGCTTGCCGCCCGGCAGTATGTGGGAAGGCAAGGGGAACAGTGCCAAAGGTTGTAGTTTCATGTTCCATCCTCCATTGAGTAGTTGCTGAATATGACAATGCAGCGACTGTGCCAGAGAATGAAAAAAGCCACCGGAGGGTGGCTTTTCGGGCGGTTGAGGGCGCTTAGTTGCGCTGCTCCAGATACATGACAGCCGCTTCCACGCGGCTTTGTGCCTCGAGTTTCTTCAGCAGGCTCTTCACGTGAACCTTGACCGTTCCCTCGGAGATATGGAGTACCGAGGCGACCTGTTTGTTGGAGAGGCCTTTTGCAATTTCGCGCAGGATTTGCATTTCGCGACGCGTTAAGCTTTCCAGCTTCTGCTGCAAGTGATCCAGCTCGTAGATGTTTTCGAGATAGGGGCGCAGCGGTTCGCTCAGGATCTGCTTGCCGGTCATCACGTCGGCCAGCTGTGCCAGCAGCAGATCAGGCTCGGTATCCTTGAGCAGGTAGCCGTCAGCACCTGCCTTGAGCAAAGCCACCACATCTTGACGGGCATCGGAGACGGTGAGGATCACCACCCGGGAGGTGATCTCTTCGGCCCGCAGCGCCTTGAGGGTATCGAGGCCGGAGAGCCCCTTCATATTGAGGTCGAGCAGGATCAGGTCCGGCTCGGACTCTTTGGCCAGCGCCACGGCATCTGTGCCGTTGGAGGCTTCACCGGTCACCTCCATGTTCTCTTCCAGAGCCAGCAACTGCACAATCCCTTTGCGCATGAGGGGATGGTCATCTACGACCAGAACTGTGTATTTCATCTCGTCCATCAGGCGTCTCTCGCTAGACTGGTGGGAAAGGTCAGATGCACGCAGGTGCCTTGTGGTTGCTGCTCGTTGATGGTCAGCAGACCGTGCAGTTTGCTGGCGCGCTCGTTCATGATGCTCAACCCGTAATGGTTGATCGCCGAGCTGGCGAGTCCGATCCCGACACCGTCATCTGAAATCTGAACCTCAATGTTACCACTGGCGAGGGTCTCACAGCTAACATCAATCACTTGCGCATTGGCATGTTTGATGGCATTGAGCACTGCCTCACGGATCAGCTGCAAAATGTGGATATGCTGGCCCGCCTCCAGGTCGTTGTCGGCCAGCCCGTAATGGAACCGGATTTCGGCCTGGGTCTGAGGTTGCAGTTGATCAAGCATGACGCGGATCGCTTCCCCCAGATTGGCATCGCCAATGGTGAGACGGAAGGTACCGAGCAGTTCGCGCAACTGGGTATAGGCATTGCTAAGCCCCTCGTCGATCTGCTGCATCGCCTCCTGCGCCTTGTCATGTTGCCCCTTGGCGTAAGAGCGCTTGAGCAGGGTGGACTGGATCTTGAGATAGGAGAGGGCCTGCGCCAGCGAGTCGTGCAGCTCGCGGGCGATCACCGCCCGCTCCTCCATCAGCAGCAGTCGCTGCTGCTGCAGCAGGGTCTGGTCTTTGTGCAGCACTTGAGCCAGCAGCATGGTGAAGTTTTTAATCAACCGCTCATCGATGGGGTGTTGGCTGATGATGTCGAGGCGACCAAACTCCTGCTCATCCATCTGCAGATAGAAGCTGGCGACCGCATCGAGATCGCCGGGCCAGCCGGTACGCCCCGAGATATAGACCGGCATGGCATTGTGCTCGAAGCGGGTCAGCCGGATATGGTCGATATGTTGGTGGGCGGCGGCGCGGTCCAGCAGTTTGATGAGGGTGCGGGTGCTGAGCGGGGCGGCGTGCAGCTTCTGGGCGGTCGAGTAGAGAAACGAGAGGGTGTCGTTGGCCTGTTGCAGCTTGGCGGTTTTCTCTTCCACCTTGTTTTCCAGCTCCCGATAGAGCTTACCCAGCTCGTCTGCCATGGTGACGAAGGCGCGCGAGAGCTCCCCCAGCTCGTTTTCGCCGTGGGCGGGCAGCTTAAGATCGAAATCCTGCCGCTGGATCTGGCGGGCACAGTAGACCAGCTGGTTGAGGGGGGCGACCACCTGCTGACGGGTGAAGCGCACCGTGAACCAGGCGATGGTGATGATGGCCAGCAGGCCGAGCCCCTCCGCAAGCGCCAGCATCCGCACCTTGAATTCCACGTGGTACTGCATCTGATTGACGAAATTGTCGATGGCCGCCACAAACTGCTCGGTGTTATCGGTGTACCGTCTGGGGGTGCGATCCTCGATGTGCTGGCGCATCACCTGCCACTGGCCGAGCACCTCGCCATAGGTGCGACGCAGGGAGGCAGGCGTGATCCAGCGTTGGGTCTCCTGTAGCTCCGCAGCATGAAGTGTCTCTTCAAACTGGCTCAGACGGCCCAGTACGCTGTCGCCCCGCTCGATTTCGTAGGCCATCCGGTAGGCCTGCATCCGCAGCGAACCGGAGAGGTTGATCGCCTTGGCATCGGGTACCGAGTAGAAGAGGGTGACCATGGCGACCAGCGCGATCAGGCTGGCCATGAAGAGGATCAACACCATGGCGCGGCCAATGGCACTGCTGACCGAATGGACCCTGAACCGTTTTCCCATACTGATGCGCACCTCTGAATAGTGATAAGGACCCCGCAAGATGCGTGGGAGTGTACTCCAACTTGTGTTAGCATCGAAAAACTAGATGAACTCCGAGCGGTTTTGCCTAAGTCCTAGCGATAGGGGGAAACCAGCCGTCAGCCGACGTTCGAGCTGTAAGGGTCAGGAAAGAAATGCCCTGGCCTCCCGTATTTGGAAAGGTGTTTATGTTGCCACTTGAAGATGGTTTTTCCCGTCGTTTTTACTATTTGCGTCTGTCAGTGACCGATGTGTGCAATTTCCGTTGCACCTATTGCCTGCCTGACGGCTATCGCCCCCCCGAAGGTCACAAAGCGGGGCGTCAACCCTTTCTCTCGATTGACGAGATCCGCCGTGTGGTCAGCGGTTTTGCCGCCATGGGCACCCGCAAGGTGCGCATCACGGGGGGCGAGCCCTCCCTGCGCCGCGATTTCACCGAGATCGTCAGGGTGATTGCCTCTACCCCGGGTATCGAGAAGGTCGCCATGACTACCAACGGCTATCGCCTCAAGGAGCGGGCCCAGGAGTGGTTTGATGCCGGACTCAACGCGCTGAATGTCAGTGTCGACAGTCTCGACCCGCGCCAGTTTCACCAGATCACCGGTGAGAACAAGCTGGCGGAGGTGATGGAGGGGATCGAAGCGGCACTGGCCGCCGGTTTCAAATCGGTGAAGATTAATGCGGTGCTGCTCAAGGGGCTCAACGACTACCAGCTTGATGCCTTTCTCGGCTGGATCAGGCACAAGCCCATCGAGTTGCGCTTTATCGAACTGATGCAGACCGGCGAGATGGATACCCTGTTTCGTGACCACCATGTCAGCGGCGAACAGATTAAACAGCGCTTGCTGGAGAGCGGCTGGGTGCAGCAGTTGCGGGGCACGGATGACGGTCCGGCGCAGGTATTCATGCATCCGGAATCGCAGGGTGGGGTGGGGCTTATCATGCCCTACAGCAAGGATTTCTGTGCCGGTTGCAACCGGCTGCGGGTCTCCTCGCTGGGGAAGCTGCATCTGTGCCTGTTTGGCGACAACGGCATCGACTTGCGGGATCTGCTCGATGCAGATGCACAATCCGATGAGCTGCAACAGCGCATTCGCGCGGCACTGGCGGGCAAGAGTGCCACCCATCGGCTTCATGAAGGCAATGCCGGCATCACTCCTCATCTCGCCTCGATCGGTGGATAAACGCAAAAAATCGCCAACGATTAAATAGCAATCCTCACATGGAGGTATTTTAACCGATACCTCCATTTTTATTGCGCTGCAAGGCTTTGATCTGGCGCAAGAATCCCCCCTGTTTATCTCCCTGGTGGTATATCCCTTACCTTGTCAGGGCCGCAATATACACCCACTCTTATAATTGGTATCAAGAATGCCAATCATGGACTCGCACTGTCCCCTTCTTCACCAGAACAGGAGTCAACATGCCGGATGAGATCGATCTTGCCCGCCGCGGCCTGTTCCGGGGGCGGCTGAGAACCGCCGAACCGCCGGTACAGTTGCCCTGGTCAGTCAACTGGTCGGCATTTGTCGCCGACTGCACCCGCTGCGGGGACTGTCTGGCCGCCTGTCCGGAGCAGATCCTGGTGAATGGCGAGGGCGGTTTTCCGGTGGTCGATTTCCAGCGTGGCGAATGCACCTTCTGCACCGAGTGCGTCACTGTCTGCAAGGCGCCGCTGTTTCGCCCGACCAGCGAGTCTCCCTGGCACTACAAGGCCCATATCGAGGCCAACTGTCTGGCCAATGGTCAGGTGTTCTGCCAGCGCTGTCAGGACAGCTGCGAGCCCAATGCCATTCGCTTTATTCCGGTGCTGGGGCGCGTGCCCACCCCGACGGTCGAGCCGGATCGCTGTAACGGCTGCGGCGCCTGTGTGCAGGATTGTCCGGTTGGCAGCATCAAGGTCGACGGGCGAGCCGCCCCATCCGGTGGTGCGAGCCAGTACACCCTCAAGCAGGAGTCAGAATGAGTCAGAAGCCGTGTGACACAGAAGCAACAATGGATCAGGAGTTCCATGTATCGAGTCTGGTGGTGCTGACCCAGCCCCCCTTGCGCCATCAGCTCGCCGGGCAGATTGGCGCCTTGGAAGGGGCCGAGATCCACGCCGTCAGTGACGAGGGCAAGCTGGTCGTGACCCTGGAAGGTCCGAGCCAGCGACCGATCATGGCGGCCATTGATGCGATACAGGCGATGCCGGGTGTGCTCTCAGCCGCCCTGATTTACCACCAGTTCGATGAACTGGGCGATCACCGAAAAGAGTGATGGGATGCCGGGCGTGCCCTCTACTGCTGATGGCTGGCTCCCGTTCGACAGATTCGACAACTATTACGCGATAAGCAATGTGAGGATATGCCATGAAGCTGAGTCGACGCGACTTTATGAAGGCCAACGCGGTAGCAGCTGCTGCTGCCGTGGCCGGTGTCAGTGCCCCCACGCTGGCAGCCAATCTCATCACCAGTACCGACAAGACTGCCATCCATTGGGATAAGGCTCCCTGCCGCTTCTGCGGTACCGGCTGTTCCGTGCTGGTGGGCTCTCAGGATGGTCGGGTCGTGGCGACTCAGGGCGACCCCGATGCACCGGTCAACCGTGGCCTCAACTGCATCAAGGGCTACTTCCTCTCCAAGATCATGTACGGCCAGGATCGCCTGACCCAGCCGATGTTGCGGATGAAGAACGGCCAGTTCGACAAGGATGGCGACTTCGCCCCCATCAGCTGGGATCAGGCGTTCGACATCATGGCCGAGAAGTTCAAGGCAACTCTGAAAGAGAAGGGGCCGACCGCTGTCGGCATGTTCGGCTCCGGCCAGTGGACAGTCTGGGAAGGCTATGCCGCCGCCAAGCTGATGAAGGCCGGTTTCCGCTCCAACAACATTGACCCCAATGCCCGCCACTGCATGGCATCTGCGGTTGTCGGCTTCATGCGTACCTTCGGTATGGATGAACCGATGGGCTGCTACGACGATATCGAGCAGGCCGATGCGTTCGTGCTGTGGGGCTCCAACATGGCCGAGATGCACCCCATCCTCTGGTCGCGGATGTCTGATCGCCGTCTCTCCAACCCGGACGTGCAGGTGCACGTGCTCTCGACCTTTGAGCACCGCAGCTTCGAACTAGCGGACAACGGCATTGTATTTACCCCCCAGACCGATCTGGCGATCCTCAACTATGTCGCCAACTACATCATCCAGAACGACAAGGTGAACTGGGACTTCGTCAACAAGCACACCGTGTTCAAGAAAGGTGTCACCGACATCGGTTACGGTCTGCGTCCGACCGATCCGCTGCAGCAGAAAGCGAAGAACCCGGACAGCGGCGATGCCACTCCGATGACCTTCGAGGAATTCGCCAAGTTCGTGGCGGATTACGATCTGGAGTCCGTCTCCAAGCTCTCTGGCGTACCCAAGGACAAGCTCGAGAAGCTGGCACAGCTTTATGCCGATCCAAGCAAGAAGGTGGTCTCCTACTGGACCATGGGTTTCAACCAGCATACCCGTGGCGTCTGGGCCAACAACCTCTGCTACAACATCCACCTGCTGACCGGCAAGATCTCCGAGCCGGGTAATGGTCCTTTCTCACTGACCGGTCAGCCCTCTGCCTGTGGCACCGCCCGTGAAGTGGGTACCTTTGCTCACCGTCTGCCTGCCGACATGGTGGTGACCGAGCCCAAGCACCGCGCCATTGCCGAGCAGATCTGGAAACTGCCGGAGGGGACCATTCCCGACAAGGTGGGTTTCCACGCCGTGCTGCAAGACCGAATGCTCAAGGACGGCAAGCTCAATGCCTACTGGGTGATGTGTAACAACAACATGCAGGCCGGCCCCAACATGAATACCGATCGCCTGCCTGGCTATCGCGATCCGCGCAACTTCATCGTGGTCTCCGACCCGTACCCGACCGTCACTGCCCAGGCCGCTGACCTCATCCTGCCCACCGCCATGTGGGTGGAGAAAGAGGGAGCCTACGGCAACGCCGAGCGCCGTACCCAGTTCTGGCACCAGCAGGTGAAAGCGCCGGAAGGGGCCAAGTCCGACCTGTGGCAGCTGATGGAGTTCTCCAAGCGCTTCAAGGTCGAGGAAGTGTGGCCAGCTGAGCTGATTGCCAAGATGCCGGAAGTGAAGGGCAAAACCCTGTTCGACGTGCTCTATGCCAACGGTCAGGTCAACCAGTTCCCGAAAGAGCAGAGCAAAGGGCTGCTGAACGACGAAGCCGAGCACTTCGGTTTCTACGTCCAGAAGGGTCTGTTTGAGGAGTACGCCACCTTTGGTCGCGGCCATGGCCACGATCTGGCGCCGTTCGATCAGTACCACGAAGCGCGCGGTCTGCGCTGGCCGGTGGTGGATGGCAAAGAGACCCTATGGCGATATCGCGAAGGGTTTGACCCCTATGTGAAAGCGGGCGAGGGGGTGCGTTTTTATGGCAAGCCCGATGGCAAGGCGGTCATCTTCGCCCTGCCGTTCGAGCCCGCCGCCGAGTCGCCGGATAAAGAGTACGACCTGTGGCTCTCCACCGGCCGCGTGCTGGAGCACTGGCACACCGGCACCATGACCCGTCGGGTGCCCGAGCTCTATCGTGCCTTCCCGGATGCGGTGCTCTTCATGCACCCGGACGATGCCAAGGCCCGTGGCGTGCGTCGTGGCGAAGAGGTGATCGTCTCCTCCCGCCGTGGCGAGGTGAAGACCCGGGTCGAGACCCGTGGTCGCAACCGTCCGCCGAAAGGACTGGTCTTCATGCCCTTCTTTGATGCGAGCCAGCTGGTCAACAAGCTGACCCTGGACGCCACCGATCCGCTCTCGAAAGAGACCGATTACAAGAAGTGCGCCGTCAAGGTGATGAAGGCTTAAGGCGGGGGAGTGCGAGATGAGTCGTAGTCGTCGCCAGTTTCTGGTCGACATGGCCAAGGGGGCCTGCGGTGTGGGCCTGCTTGGCGTGGGGCTTGGTGGCGTGGCCCGCCAGCAGGCACAAGCTGTGCCTGCCCAGGCGCTGCGTCCGCCCGCCGCCCTCGATGAAGCGGAGTTTCTCGGTGCCTGCGTGCGTTGCGGGCTCTGCGTTGAGGCCTGCCCCTACGACACCCTCAAGCTCGCCCGGCTGTTTGACCCTGTGACCACTGGTACCCCTTATTTCAAGGCGCGTGCCGTGCCCTGCGAGATGTGTGATGACATCCCTTGTGTGGTGGCCTGTCCGAGCGGGGCGCTGGATCAGCAGATGACCGACATCGATCAGGCCCGGATGGGGGTGGCAGTGCTCATCGATCACGAGACCTGTCTCAACTATCTGGGTCTGCGCTGCGATGTCTGTTATCGGGTCTGTCCGCTGATTGACAAGGCGATCACTCTTGAGCTGCAGCATAACCAGCGTACCGGCAAGCACGCCATGTTCCTGCCCACGGTACACAGCGATGTCTGTACCGGCTGTGGCAAGTGTGAGCACGCCTGCGTGCTGGAGAAGGCCGCCATCAAGGTGGTGCCACGCCAGCTTGCCAAAGGTGAGCTGGGTCATCACTACCGGCTCGGCTGGGAAGAGAAGGCCAAGGCGGGGAACAAGTCGATCATCGGCGACAGGCTCACCCTGCCCACCCGCAAACCGGAGGGACTATGAGTCGTTATCCGGGAGAGGAGGCTCGTATCAAGCTGGGGTGGTGGCGTTCCCACCGCTTCCTGTTGCTGCGTCGGCTCAGCCAGTTCAGCGTGCTCGGGCTGTTTTTGCTGGGGCCGCTGGCGGGCATCTGGATCCTCAAGGGCAACCTCTCCAGCTCCCTGTTGCTGGAGACGGTGCCGCTCACCGATCCCCTCACGCTGTTGCAGTCGCTGGCGGCGGGTCACTGGCCCATCACCACTCTCTGGCTGGGGGCTGCCATTGTGCTGGCCGGTTACTGGCTGGTCGGGGGGAGGGTGTTCTGCTCCTGGGTCTGTCCGGTCAACCTCATCACGGATGCCGCAGCTTGGCTCAGGGGGCGACTTGGCCTCAAGGGCAATGGCCAGTTCAGCCGTGCGACCCGCTACTGGCTGCTGGCCATGGTGCTGGTGGTGCCAGCGGTGGTCGGGGTGATGGCGTGGGAGTTGGTCAATCCTGTGTCCTTGGCCATGCGCGGTTTGTTGTTTGGCATGGGGGCGGGCTGGGCTCTGCTGGTGGCGCTGTTCCTGTTCGATCTTTTCGTGGTTGAGCGGGGCTGGTGTGGTCATCTCTGTCCAGTGGGGGCTTTCTATGCCCTGGTCAATCGGGTCGGATTTATCAAGATTTCTGCCAAGGGGCGCGAGCGGTGCAACAACTGCATGGATTGTTATGCGGTCTGCCCGGAGCGTCCCATCCTGCGCGGGCCTGTTCACGGTGCCAAGCGCGGTCACGGGCCCTTGATTGCGGCTCAGGAGTGTACCAACTGTGGCCGCTGCATTGATGTTTGCGCGGAACAAGTTTTTGAAATCACTGTAGGTTTTGCCGTCAAGGCAGAAAAAACGTCGGAGAAAAAATAATGAAAAAGCTGATTGGAGCAATGCTGGCCTGCCTGATGGCGGGATCCTTGATGGCAGCGGCCCCCGAGATCACCAACAGTACCGGTGGCCTCAAGTCCGAGCGGGGCGCCACCGATCTGGTGACCGATTCCACCACTGCGCCGCTGAAAAACTTCCGCAAGGATGGCGCGCCCTACGACCGCCAGTACATGCATCAGCCGCCGCTGATCCCCCACGACATTCGCAACTACGAAGTGGATACCAAGGTCAACAAGTGCCTGGCCTGCCACAGCTTCAAGAATGCCAGCGCCATGAAGGCACCCAAGATCAGCCCGACTCACTTCGAGACCCGCGATGGCATGACGCTGGGTGAAGTCTCCCCCCGTCGTTACTTCTGCTTGCAATGCCACGTGCCGCAAACAGATGCCAAGCCCTTGGTGGAGAATACCTTCAAGCCCGTTGAAGCGCTGAACTAAGGAGCCCATAGATGAAATTACCCGGTTTTGTGCAGCGTCTGTGGACCACCTTCAAGTCACCGTCGAAGGCGGCTCTCTGGGTCATTCTGCTGATGGGCTTCTTCGGCGGCGTGATTTTCTGGGGTGGTTTCAACACCGCCATGGAAGCGTCTAATACCGAGGCCTTCTGTACCAGCTGTCACGAGATGAAAGACAATGTGTTCGAGGAGTATCGCGATACCATCCACTACGCCAACCGCTCCGGTGTACGGGCCAGCTGCCCGGATTGCCATGTGCCCCATGAGTGGACCTACAAGATCATCCGCAAGGTGCAGGCTTCTAAGGAGCTGTGGGGCATGATCACCGGAAAGGTGGATACCCGCGAGAAGTTCGAGGCACACCGACGCGAGATGGCGGAGCGGGAGTGGCAGCGGATGAAGGAGAGCGATTCGCGCGAGTGCCGCAACTGCCACAACTTCGAGTACATGGACTTCTCCCTGCAAGGACAGCGTGCCGTCCAGATGCACTCTGCCAACCTCGGCAAGGAGGGGCAGGCTACCTGTATCGATTGTCACAAGGGGATTGCTCACCAGTTGCCCGACATGACCGGGGTGAAAGGGTTCTGATCTTGCAAAGACAGGCCGGGGTTCCCCGGCCTGTCTTTGCTCATATATGGGACAAGCATCAGATTTGTGCGTCTTTTAAATCCCATATCTCGTGAAACCTTTGATAGAATCAGCCCGCCGTCACATGCTTGAGCAAGTTGGTCACCCCTGTCTGCGTCCGTTTTTGCGCCCTGACAGCTGGCCTCTCATACCCCTTCTCTTCCTGCCTCGTTGACGGCCCATAGCCACAAGGAGCTGCCCGATGGGACAGAAAAACAACGTATTTATTCCCCTCAAGATCGCCGTGCTGACGGTCTCCGACAGCCGCACTGCCGCCGATGACAGCTCGGGTGACTATCTGGTCTCGGCCCTTACCGATGCAGGCCATCAGCTGGCCGATCGGGCGCTCTGCCCGGACAACTTGTTTCGCATCCGGGCACGGGTGAGCGAGTGGATCGCTGATGAAGGGGTGCAGGTGGTGCTGATTAACGGCGGTACCGGCTTCAATGAACAGAACCGGGTACCGGAAGCTGTCGGTGTGCTGTTCGAGCGCACAGTACAGGGTTTTGGCGAGATGTTCCGTCAACTCTCTTTTGCCGAGATTAAAGGCTCCGCCATGCAGAGCCGTGCGCTGGCGGGACTCGCCAATCGCACCCTGATCTGCTGCCTGCCCGGCTCCACCGGCGCCTGTCAGCTGGGTTGGGAGCAACTGATCCGCGATCAGCTTGATGCCCGCACCAAGCCGTGCAACTTTGTCTCCCACCTCTGAGAGCAAACGATGAACCAGACCGATCCCAAGCAGACCCAGCCCAGCCTGACGCATCTTAACCAGAGCGGCGAAGCCCATATGGTGGATGTGACCGACAAGCATGTGACCGAGCGCGAAGCCCGCGCCGAGGCGTTTGTTGCCATGGCCCCCGAGACGCTGGCGCTGATCCTGAGCGGCCAGCACCACAAGGGGGACGTGTTCGCCACCGCCCGTATCGCCGGCATCATGGCCGCCAAGAAGACCTCCGATCTCATCCCCCTCTGCCATCCGCTGGCCTTGACCAAAGTCGAGGTGGAGATAGTGCCGCTGCCCGAGCAGAATCGGGTGCATATCCGCACTCTCTGCAAGCTCTCCGGCAAGACTGGTGTCGAGATGGAGGCGCTAACCGCCGCGTCGGTAGCGGCGCTGACCATCTACGACATGTGCAAGGCGGTACAAAAGGACATGGTGATCGAACAGGTGCGGCTGGTAGAGAAAAAAGGCGGCAAGTCTGGCCATTTTCAGCTGGGGTCAAATAGCGGGGAGCAAGCATGATCAAGGTACTGTTTTTTGCGCAAGTAAGAGAGCTGGTGGCCTGCGATGAGCTGAGCCTGCCCTGCGACTATGCCACTGCCGAAGCGCTGCGTGCGGCGCTCTGTGAACGCGGCGACAAGTGGGCGTTGGCGCTGGAAGCAGGCAAGCTCTTGGTCGCGGTCAATCAGACCCTGGTGTCCCTCGATACCCCCATCAATGATGGCGATGAGGTGGCCTTCTTCCCGCCGGTGACCGGAGGTTAAGGATGAGCGAGGCAACCATGACCGATCGCATTATGGTCCAGCGGGAGGATTTCTCGCTGGCGGACGAATATGCCCGTCTCGCCACCCGCCCCGACAGTGGCGCCATCGTCACCTTCGTTGGCAAGGTGCGCGACTTCAATCAGGGGGAGGAGGTGAAGGGGTTGGCCCTCGAGCACTACCCCGGCATGACCGAGAAGGCGCTGGCAGATATCGTGCAGGAGGCCCGTCGCCGCTGGCCGCTGCAGGAGTGTACCCTCATTCATCGTATCGGCGAGTTGTGGCTTGGCGATCAGATCGTGCTGGTGGCGGTGAGCAGTGCCCACCGCGACGCCGCCTTTGACGCCTGTCACTTCATCATGGATTTCTTGAAAACCCGGGCGCCGTTCTGGAAAAAAGAGCTGACCGCCGAGGGTGTGCAACGCTGGGTCGAGGCCAAGGAGAGCGACAACGCCGCCGCTGCCCGCTGGCAAGCCTGACCTACCTGTTCATCACGAGGGGCGCAGGTTCAACGGGAACCACGGCCCCGCCAAGGGGCGCGGATGTGCGGGCCCCATCAGGAGAAAGGGAATGAAACCGCTGTTATCTGTTGTCATCGCCGGCGTCTGCGCCGCCACCTTGCACACTGGTGCCGTGCAGGCCGATGAAGTGAAAGTGGCCGTGGCGGCCAACTTCAAGGGCTCCATAGATCGTATTGGCAAGGAGTTCACCGCCAAGACCGGCCATACCTTGGCCATCTCGTCTGCCGCCACCGGAGTGCTCTACACCCAGATCAGTCACGGCGCGCCGTTCGATCTCTTCCTCTCCGCCGATGCGGCGACCCCCGAGAAGCTGGAAAAAGAGGGCAAGGGGAGCGATCGCTTCACCTACGCCATCGGCCAGCTGGGGCTGTGGAAGAAGGGGGGCCCGGCCCCTGACGAAGCGACCCTGCGCAGCTGGAAAGGCAACCTCGCCATCGCCAATGCCCGCACCGCCCCCTATGGTGCGGCCGCCATGGCGACCCTCACCCATCTCAAGATCGATCCCAAGCAGTACCGGTTGCTGACCGGCGCCAACATCGGCCAGACCTGGCAATTTGTCGACACCGGCAATGCTGAACTGGGCTTTGTCGCCTGGGCCAATCTGGTGGAAGCGGGCAAGACTGGCGAAGCCTGGGCAGTGCCTGCGAGCTTCTATCCCCCCATCGAGCAGCAGGGGCTGGTATTGAAGAAAGGCGCCGCGGTCGAGGCTCTGGTCGCCTGGCTCAAGGGGCCGGGTCAGGCGCAGATCAAGGCGGCGGGTTATGCCTTGCCCCAATAAGGGGATGGGCCTTATGCGATACCCTGAGTGGTCGGCCTTCGGGTCGGCCACTCTTTGCAATAAGGATGGATACCATGCCGTTGGGGGCATTTATCAACCGGGAGGTCGGCAATGAGTGAAGGGGATCTGCTGGCGGTCTGGCTCACAATGAAGCTTGCGGCCTGCACCACAGCGATTTTGCTGTTGCTGGCACCGCCGCTGGCCTGGTGGCTGTCGCGCAGTCAGAACCGGCTGCGGCCGCTGGTGGAGGCGCTGGTGGCGCTGCCGCTGGTGCTGCCCCCCACTGTGCTGGGTTTTTATCTGCTGCTCGCCTTCTCCCCCGAATATGGCTTCGGCGCCTGGTGGCGCGACACTTTTGGTGCCCCCCTTGCCTTCAGCTTTCCCGGCCTGCTGTTTGCCTCCATCCTCTATTCGCTGCCGTTTGTGGTGCAGCCGCTCACCTCCGCCTTCGTCAACATGGGCAACAAGGAATTGGAGGCCGCCGCTACCCTGGGGCTAGGCCCGCTGGAACGCTTCTTCCACATCATCTTGCCGATGACCCTGCCCAGCTTCGTGATGGCGGCGGCCCTCGGCTTTGCCCACACCCTGGGGGAGTTTGGCGTAGTGCTGATGATTGGCGGCAATATCCCGGGTGAGACCCAGGTACTCTCCATCGCCCTGTTTGATCATGTGGAGGCGATGGATTACCGACAAGCCCACTATCTGGCGGGCGGTTTGATGGCCTTCTCGCTGGTGATGCTGGTGCTGGTCTATGGTGTGCTGCAGCGTAGACAGCGGAGAGTGTTTGGATGAACCAGCCCGCCACTATGCCGCCAGTGAACGAGCCGCACCGCCATGCCCTGAACCTCTATGTTCGGCGCGAGTTTGGCTCCTTTACCCTCGATTGCGCACTGACCCTCGAGCTGGGGGGGATCCTCGGCCTGTTCGGCCCCTCCGGCTGCGGCAAGAGCACACTGCTGCGCATCATCGTCGGACTCGATCGCCGAAGTGGGGATCGCTTGCGGTGGCGCGATCGGGAGTATGCTCAACTTCTGCCCGAAGCGCGCCGGATCGGATTGGTGTTTCAGGACTCGCGCCTCTTCCCCCATCTGACGGTGCTCGGCAATCTGCAACTGGCGGCCCGCAAGGGGCGAGGGCGCTGGCAGCCCGAAGCGCTGGCGGCGCGACTCGGTTTTGCCGATCTGCTGGGGCAGCCTGCCCATGCGCTTTCTGGCGGTCAACGCCAGCGGGTATCGCTGGGGCGGGCGCTGCTGGCCGAGCCTGATCTGCTGCTGCTCGATGAGCCTTTCTCGGCGCTCGATCGGCGCAGCCGCATCCATCAGGCCCATGTGCTCAAGGGGTTGCAGCAGGAGAGCGGCATCCCGATGATCTTCGTCAGCCACGCTATGGAGGAGGTGAGTTTGCTCTGCGATCAGCTGGTGCTGCTGGAAGGTGGCAGGGTAGAGGCGCAAGGCAGGCCGAGGGAGATTTTCGCCCGCACCGATCTCTCGCTCGCCAGTCGCGACGATGCCGGGGTGATGCTGGCGGCGACCCTCTCTCACTACGATGAAGAGGAGCAGATGGCGACCCTGCAGCTTGGTGAGCAGCAACTGCGGGTCACCATGACCCATGTGCCGGACGAGAGCGGCCCCTTGCAGATCAAGGTGGCCGGGCGCGATGTGGTGATCGCCACCGCCCCCATCGAGCACTCCAGCCTTTCCAACTGTCTCGTCACCCGTCTGCTGGCGGTGCGCGAGGTGCGCCCCGGCCAGACCCTGTTGCAGTTGGCGCTGGGTGAGCAGATACTGCTGGCCCGGATCACCAGCCGCTCCGCCAGGCGGCTGGCGCTGGTGCCGGAGCAGCAGATCTACGCTTACATCAAGGCGGTGAGTCTGGTCAGCGAAGGCTGATTGGGCGCCGTGCTGATAACGTGGCAGGATGACCACGGGCAATATAACAACGAGAGATGGTTCAGGTGATGAGTCGAGAGGCAATACACTGATGCGCCGCAATCAGGTGATGAAATTCAACGGTCTTGCCCTGCGCAGTGCGGGGGAGGGCCCCTTACTGTTGCTGCTGCACGGGCTGGGCTCCTCCAGCCTCGACTGGCAGGCGCAGATCGAACGGTTTTCCGAACAGTACCGGGTGGTGGCGCTGGACTTGCGCGGCCACGGCCAGAGCATGCAGGAGGGGCCGTTCGATGTGGCGACCCTGGCAGCCGATGTGGTGAACTGGCTCGATGCACAGCAAGAACCCGCCTGGGTGGTGGGATTGTCACTGGGGGCCATGGTGGCGCTGGAGCTGGCGCTGCAACTGCCCCACAAGGTGCAGGGGCTGGTGCTGGTCAACGGTGTTAGCGAGTTTCTGCTAGAGACCCCCAAAGAGCAGGAGCGTTACGCCCAGCGCCTCAAGTGGCTGCGCTGGTTTGGCATGCGGCCGCTCGCCTGGTGGCTGGGGCGCGAGCTTTTTCCCGGCCCGGAGCTGGCTCAGGTGCGCCACACCTTCCGGCTGCGTTTCGTGCGCAATAAAAAGAAAACCTACAAGGCGCTGCTGGAGGCGTTACCCGGCTGGTCGGTGCGCGCCCGGCTCGGCTCAATCTGGCAGCCGGTGGCCATCATCTCCACCAGTCACGACTACCTGCCGCTGGCCAAACGGGTAGAGCAGTTTGCCGCCTTGCCCAACGCCACCATCCACACCCCCAACGGCCACCACGCCTGGCCTGCTGAAGACCCCTCGGGCTTTAACCACCTGTTGCAACGGATCCTCACGACCCATTAAAGAAGGGGTTGTTAGGTGCAGATACCAAAAAGCCGAACCACAGGGTTCGGCTTTTTTGATCCCGTTTGCGTCAAGGATGGGAGCAGACCGGGCAGTCGGGGCGCTTGGGCAGCTTCATCTCGCGGAAAGTGCCGCTCAGGCCATCGATCATCAGCAGGCGGCCGCTGTAGCTCTTGCCCATGCTGGCCAGTAGCTTGATGGCTTCCAGTGCCTGCAGGCTACCCACCAATCCCACCACGGGGGCGAGTACGCCCGCCTCGACGCAGGTGAGGGCCTGCTCGCCAAACAGGGCGCTGAGGCAGGCGTAGCAGGGCTCATCTTCCTGCCAGGTGAAGCTGCAGAGCTGGCCCTCCAGCCGGATGGCGGCGCCACTGACCAGCGGCACCCTGTGCTGGCGTGCTTTTTGATTCAGCAGGTTGCGAATGGTCAGGTTGTCGGTGCAGTCGAGAACCAGCTGATGCCGTGGCAGTAGGGTATCGAGCAGTGCCTCATCGGCCACGGCAGCGTGGGTCTCGATGTTGAGCCAGGGATTGAGGGCACGTAGCGACTGGGCGGCAGAGTCTACTTTGTAGTGGCCAATGCGCTCATCGTTGTGCAGCACCTGACGCTGCAGGTTGGAGAGCTCCACCTTGTCGAAATCGACCAGGGTGAGCTGGCCAACCCCGGCCACCGCCAGATACTGGCTGGCGGCGCAGCCAAGGCCACCGGCGCCGATCACCAGCACACGGGCCTGCTTGAGCGCCTCCTGTCCCTCGAAGTCGAAGGATTTGAGGATGATCTGGCGGTTGTAGCGCAGCAGTTCGGCGTCGCTGAGGATCTTGCTCACAGCAGCAATCCCCCGAATGGCTCCACGGTTACCGTCTCGCCTGCGGCGACGCGGCCCCGTTCCCGTTCAAGAACGATGTAGCAGTTGGCTCGCGACAGGGAGCTGAACACGGCAGAGTCCTGCGAGCCGGTGCTGCGCACCTCGAGGCCGTTCGTTCCCTGACTCAGAATGCCGCGCTGGAAGTCGAGTCGGCCCGGGCTCTTTTTGAGTGGCTCGGCCGCAAGGGCTTGCAGCTGGAGCGGGCGCTCGAAGTGCTGGCCCGCCAGCTTGGCCAGCGCCGGTTGCACCAGCTGATCGAAGGTGACCATGGCGGAGACGGGGTTGCCCGGCAGGCCGAAGAACCAGGCGCGGGGTAGGCGACCGAAGGCAAACGGCTTGCCCGGCTTGATGGCCAGCTTCCAGAAGCCAATCTCGCCGAGCTCGTCCAGCAGCTGTTTGGTGAAGTCCGCTTCCCCTACCGAAACGCCGCCGGTGGTGATCAGCACATCGGCCTCGTCATCGGCACGGATAAAGGCGGCACGCAGCTGGGCGGGATCGTCCGGGATGATGCCAAGGTCGAGGCAGTCGCAGCCCAGCCGTGCCAGCATGGCCCGCACGCCGTAGCGGTTGGAGTCATAGATATCGCCGTGGGCAAGCGGGGTGCCGACCGGTTTGAGCTCGTCACCAGTGCTGAAAATAGCCACTTTCAGCGGGCGGCGCACCGCGACGGTAGCCACGCCAAGGGAGGCCAGCAGTGGCATTTCGCGCGGGGTGAGGCGAGTACCGGCTGGTAGCACGCAGGCGCCTTTGCCGATATCGCTGCCGGCGCGGCGGATATTCTGGCCCGGTTCGGGTTGTGCCAGAAAAGTGATCCGATCGCCATCGGCCTGCGTTTCTTCCTGCATCACCACTGCATCTGTCCCTGCGGGTATCGGGGCGCCTGTCATGATCCGCACGCAGTGGCCAGCGGGCCACTCGCCCTGATAGGGCTGACCGGCAAACGCCTTGCCCGCCATGATGAGCGGGGTGCCGCTGGCGAGATCCGAAAGGCGCACGGCGTAACCGTCCATGGCGGAGTTGTCGAAGGGGGGCACGGCGAGGGGAGAGGCGATATCACAGGCCAGTACCCGGCCAAGGGCCTCTGGCAGGGGCAGCTGCTCGCTGTCGCAGCAGCAGGCGAGTTGTTCCAGCATCCCTTGCAGGGCATCGCTTAAGGGGAGTAGTCCGCTGGTATCAAATCCCATCGTCATGACCTCTTTCTATGATTGAAGGCGGGATTATCACAAAAATCCCCGGGTATGGGCAGGTTATCTCGAGGGAATCTCGAGGTAATCGGCGCTGAAACGGGGTGAGATGGTCATAAAGTATGAGGTGACGCACAAGTTGACTTGAATCTTGGTGGCAATGGCCGTTTACTATGCCGCCATAACAGATGGCCACCACATCTCATGTGGCTACCATTACAGCGATGCCGTCGGCCCTGTGCGCCGCCATAACATAAGGGGTTGCTCGATGAGCTGCCCTCACCGTCCCTGAGCGTGGGAGAGAAGATAATGACAACCTTAAGTCCGGAAGCCTTGCTGGTCAGGGCTGCCCTCGAAGCCCAGGGACTGGAAACCCCCCTGGTCGCCAACGAGCTGAACAGCCAGCAGAAGCGGGAGAAGATCGAAGGCCATATGCGCTCCATCATGGAGACGCTGGGGCTCGATCTGACCGATGACAGTCTGGCTGAGACGCCGCACCGCATCGCCAAGATGTACGTCAACGAGATTTTCTCCGGACTCGATTACTCCACCTTCCCCAAGGTGACGGTGATCGAGAACAAGATGCAGGTGGACGAGATGATCATGGTGCGGGACATCAGCCTCACCAGCACCTGCGAACACCACTTCGTCACCATCGACGGGATGGCCCATGTGGCCTATATCCCTCGTGGCAAGGTGATTGGCCTGTCGAAGATCAACCGCATCGTGCAGTTCTTCGCTCGCCGTCCCCAGGTGCAGGAGCGGCTGACCCAGCAGATCCTGCTGGCGCTGCAGACCCTGCTAGGTACCAAGGACGTGGCTATCAGCATCAAGGCGACCCACTACTGCGTCAAGGCGCGCGGAGTGATGGACTCCACCTCCTATACCACAACCACCTCCCTCGGCGGGGTGTTCAAGACCCAGCCCGATACCCGGGCCGAATTTCTGGGTGGCCTGCGCGGATAAGATGGCGGTTGTTTTGTAACCGCCATGCTGAATAAACGAGACGCCAGCTGCCATTGCTGGCGTTTTTCATTGGTTCAGGATGAGAGTGGCGGTCTGCCACTGCTTGGCCCGCGTGGCTTGCCCTATGCAAACGTTATGCATTTTTTCGATTTATTCATCTGAGCGATATATTTAATCGAACACGAAAAAAACCTCGCTTTCACCTTACAAAAAGTAACCGGACAGACTCTTTCCGAACCGCCACGATCCGGTTACTCTAGCGCCCCCTCACGGCTCTCGCTGCCGCTCATGGAATTCAGAGATATTCATCAAGGTTGGATGGTGCGCCACTGAACAAGTGGCCAGATAGTTCATGCCAGAAGTGCGTGAACCGGACGAGTGCTACGAATTTAACGACCACCAGGATATCCCATGAATACCAGTTCCATGACCATAGGCAAAAAACTCACCGCCGGCTTTGCCGTGCTCGGTTTGATGGTCGCCTTTATCGGCGGCTTCTCGTTGCTGGAGTTCAGCAACATGAACCGGGCGGCTATCGGTTTTACCGACAGCATCCTGCCTGCCGTCAACCGCACCAATGACATTGGCGACAGCATCAGCGAGTTGCGTCGTTATGAGCTTGGTCTGTTTCTGGTCGCCGCTGATCCCCAGAAGCGTGCCGAGTACCGCACCATGGCCGCGCAGTTGGTGGAACGACTCAAACAGCAGATGATCGACCATGACAAGACCATCTGGGCGCAGGATGTTGAAGAGCGTCGCACTTTCGATATCGTAAAGTCCGACTGGGCAAGCTACCTGGCCCTGCACCAGCAGGTTAAGCAGTTGCAGGATAGCGGCCTGATGAGCGAGGCCCAGAGCGTCTTCATGGAGCAGGGGATCCCCCTCTACAACAACCTGCACAAGTCGGTGGCGGATCTTATTCGCATTAACCACGGTTATGCGACCGAGTCGCGCAAGGTTGTGGTTGCCTCCTACGACTCCGCCAAGCTGAGCGTTACCATCGCACTGGTGCTCGGTTTGATCCTGGTGGTGGTGCTCTCAGTGGTACTGACTCGCCAGATCCGCGACCCGCTGATCATGCTGGCCCGTCAGGCCCAGCGCATTGCCAATGGTGATCTGGGTCAGGGCGAACTGCAGGAGTGGATCCGCGACAGCCGCTTCAACCGCGACGAACTGGGCCAGCTGGGTTCCGCCATCAACCGGATGCAGGGCTCCCTCTCCGATCTGGTGAGCGAGATCGCTGGCTCCGTGAGCCAACTCAGCAGTGCGGTGGAGGAGGTGAGCGCCATCTCCAGCCAGTCTGCCAGCGGCATGGCTATCCAGCAGAACGAAGTCTCCCAGGTGGCGACTGCCATGAATGAGATGCAGTCCACCGTCAACGAAGTAGCCCGCAACACCACGGATGCCATGAGCGCCGCCAAGGATGCCTCCCGCACCTCCGCTGCTGGCAGCGAAGTGGTGCGCAGCTCGATTACCAGCATCGAAGAGGTGTCGGTCAAGATTGAACAGGCAGGCACAGTGGTACAGCAACTGGAGGCCGACAGCGCCAACATCAGCGTGGTGCTGGATGTGATCCGCGATATTGCCGGTCAGACCAACCTGCTGGCCCTTAACGCGGCCATCGAAGCGGCCCGTGCCGGTGAGCAGGGTCGTGGTTTTGCGGTCGTCGCCGATGAAGTTCGCTCCTTGGCACAGCGTACCCAGGACTCCACCGCCGAGATCAGCAAGATGATCGAGCTGTTGCAGAGCCGCGCCGCCGAGGCGGGCAACGCCATGCAGCTGAGTCGTCACCAGATGCAGGAGAGCGTCGGTCTGGCGCGGGACGCCGGCACCAGTATCGAGACTATCAATGGTGCCGTGGTGCGCATCACCGACATGAACACCCTGATCGCCACCGCCACCGAAGAGCAGAACGCGGTGACCGAAGAGCTCAATCGCAGCATCGTCAACATTCACAATGCCGCTGACGAGAATGCCCAGGGCGCTCATCAGATCGCCCAGGCTTGCGTCGAGCTGAGCAAGCTGGCCAACACCCTGCACCATATGACCCAGCGCTTCACCCTCTAAGGGTTGATGCATGGGTAACAGAAGGCCCCGCCAATTGGCGGGGCCTTGTTGTTTCTGTCGTTGTGGAAGGGCTCAGCTCAGTCCGACTATCTCGCCGTTCTCATCGATATCGATATGGCGATAGGCAGGCAAACTGCCCAGCCCCGGCATGGTCATGATGGGGCCCGCCAGCGCATAGACGAAGCCTGCACCGGCGCAGAGCTTCACCTCGTCGATGGGCACCTCGAAATCGGTCGGCACCCCTTTGAGGGCGGGGTCGTGGCTGATGGAGAGCGGCGTCTTGGCCACGCAGATGGGCAAGTGATCCCACCCTTCGGCAGAGAGTTGGGCCAGCTGCTGGCGGGCTTTATCGGAGATCTGCACCCCGCGACCGCCGTAGCCGCACTCCACCAGGGTCGCCAGCTTGGCGTCGAGGCTCATCTCGTCGGGGTAGAGCAGTTTGACCTTGCTTGGCTGCTCGCAGGCGGCCACCACGGCGCGGGCCAGCTCGCTGGCGCCTGCACCGCCCTGGATGAAGGCGTTGGAGATGGCCGCGCCACAGGCGCCGGCTTGCTGCGCTTCATGGGCCAGCAGCGCCAGCTCGGCCTCGCTGTCGGTGGGGAAGCGGTTGATGGCGACCACCACCGGCACCCCGTAGCGGCGGGCGTTCCTGATATGCCAGGCGAGGTTGGCGCAGCCTTGCTTGAGGGTTGGCAGATCTTCCCCCTGCAGGCTGGCTGGCAGTGGCTGGCCCGGTCGGATATCGAGCAGACCGCTGTTGGCTTTGAGGCCGCGCACCGTGGCCACCAGCACCACGCAGGCGGGGGTAATACCGGATTGGCGGCTCTTGATGTTGAAGAACTTCTCCAGCCCCATGTCGGAGCCAAAACCCGCCTCGGTCACCACATAGTCGGTCAGGCCAAGGGCGATGCGATCGGCGATCACCGAGGAGTTGCCGTGGGCGATATTGGCAAAGGGACCAGCGTGCACCAGCACCGGCGTCTGCTCGGTGGTTTGCATCAGGGTCGGCTGCAGCGCGTCTTTGAGCAGCACCGTCATGGCGCCCGCCACTTCCAGCTGCTCGGCAGTGATGGGCTTGCCGTGGATATCGCGGGCCAGCTGGATGCGGCCGATGCGCTGACGCAGGTCTTTCAGATCGCTCGCCAGCGCCAGAATGGCCATCAGCTCGGAAGCGGCGGTGATGACGAAATGATCGCTGCGCTCCACCCCATCACTTACGCCGCCCTGACCTATGGTGAGGTTACGCAGGGCGCGGTCATTCATGTCGAGGGTGCGCGGCCAGAGGATGTTATCGGCATCGATATCAAGCCGCGGCAGGCCGGTTTTGGCGGTGAACTCTGTACCCAGTTTCTGTTCGTGGAACAGGCGGGCATCGAGAGCTGCAGCCGCCAGATTGTGGGCCGCCGTCAGGGCGTGAAAATCGCCGGTGAGGTGGAGGTTCATCTCCTCCATCGGCACCACCTGGGCGTGGCCGCCACCGGCTGCGCCCCCCTTGACCCCGAATACCGGGCCGAGGCTCGGCTGGCGGATAGTGGCGATGCTGGGCTGGCCGATATGGTTGAGCCCCATGGAGAGGCCAAGGGTGGTCACCGTCTTCCCTTCACCGAGCGGGGTCGGGGTGATGGCGCTCACCAGTACCAGCTTGCCGCTCTGCTTGGGCTGAGACGTGAGCAGGTCGAGGCTGAGTTTGCCTTTGTAGTGGCCATGAGGGCTGAGCTGGTGCTGGGGGATGGCGAGGCGTTCGGCCAGCGCGAGGATTGAGAGACGGGGGGACTGGCGGGAGATCTCGATATCGCTTAGCATCAGCACCTCGTTGGCATATCGGGGTAAAATATGCGGCGCAGTCTAGTGGAATATAACGGGTAATCCAATGACGAAAACGATTTTATTTGGTGAGGGTGAGGTTCGTCAGAATCCTGTTCGGCTGGATCTCAACGCACTCTATCATCCCCCCAAGCAGCCGATGACGGCGCTGGGGATTGTCAGCGCGCTGGTGCCGTTGTTCGGTTTCGGCTGGCAGGCGATGACCCAGGACCCCGAAACCCAGCTGCGCCACGAGATCCGCAAACGGGTCAACAAGCACAAGACCGACGAGGCAAACCTCATTTTGATCCTGCAGCTGGCCGCCATGTTTGACTGCCCCGAGATTGAAGTGGCGCTCCCCTATGCCCTCAGTGAGCAGCAGTTGTCGGTTGTCCGCACCCGACTGCCACGCTGGCAGTTGCACCCCGAGCAGGAGCGTCTGCTAGCCAAGCTCACCCCTGTTGCCGCATCCACCACCGCATCCGGCCAGCGTTAGGTTTCAAGCCGGACTAGCAGGCCGGACCCACAGCTCTGGCAATCTGGTCGGCGCATCCCACTGCTGCGGGGCGAGATAGCGCTCCTGCACGAACTCGATAAAGCAGCGCACCTTGGCCGAGACGAAGCGGCGGTGCGGATAGACCGCATAAAGTCCCACCTCTCCCTTGTCCCACTCTGGCAGCAGGCTGACCAGCTGTCCTGACCGCAGGGCCTCCCCCACGATAAAGGTAGGCTGCAATATGATGCCCTGATCATCACAAGCGGCGCGGGTCAGCGCCACCCCGTTGTTGGCCCGCAGCGGCCCCTGTGGCCGGATGCTCTGCTGCTCGTTTCCCCGTTTGAAGTGCCACTCCGGCTGGGTCAGGGTGTAGATCAGACAGTCGTGCTGCTTGAGATCCTCGGGTTTTTCCGGTCTGCCCTTGCGCGCCAGATAGGCGGGGCTGGCGCAAAGCTCGACCCGAATGGTGGCCAGCTGGCGCGCCACCAGCGAGGAGTCGCTGAGGTGGCCGATCCGCAGCGCCAGATCGAACCCCTCTTCCACTAGCGCGACCCGCCGGTCGCTGTACTCGATATCGAGCTTGAGATCGGGAAAGCGCTGGCGAAACAGCGGCAGGGCGGGGGAGAGGTGCAGATAGCCAAAATCCATCGGCACCGAGAGCTTGAGGGTACCGTTCGGCTGCTGGTTGTGGTGGGTCAGCTGGCTGTGGGTCTCTTCCAGCTCCGCCAGCAGGGCGAGGGAGCGCTGGTAGTAGAACTGGCCCGCTTCGGTGGGATTGACCTGGCGGGTAGTGCGCGACAGCAGCCGGGTGGCGAGGGATTCCTCCAGCTGTTGCATTAGTTTGGAGGCCATGGCGACCGAGATGCCGAGCTGGTTGGCGGCCTTGGTAAAGCTCTGGCACTCCACCACCTTGATAAAGGTGCGCATGGCGGCGATCTGGTCCATTTTCCATCCTCAGTAAATAATGAATTTAATAAATCACTGATTATTCATCTTCAGAACGAGGTTAGCATTTTAACCACTGATGTGAACCCCAAGATGAAGGAACGAACGGATGAAAATGACCAAGGCTCTGCTGGCCTCCTGCCTGTTTATGGCTACCCCTCTGATGGCGGCGGATTACGATGTGGATGCGGCGCACACCACAGTGCAGTTCAAGGTGGGTCACCTGGGCTTCTCCGAGCTGGTGGGTCGCTTCAACACCTTCAGCGGCACCTTCAGCATGGATGACGCCAACCCGGCGGCCGCTAAGGCGAGCTTCGAAGTGGATGCCGCCAGCGTCGACTCCAATCACGAAGCCCGCGACAAGCACCTGCGCAGCCCTGATTTCCTCGACGTGAAACAATATCCCAAGATGACCTTCGTCAGCTCCGCTTACGAGGGCACCAAGGATAAAGGCGTGCTGAAAGGGACCCTGACTTTGCACGGTGTCTCCAAGGAAGTGGCCTTCGATCTGGTCAAAATTGGCGAAGGCAAGGATCCCTGGGGCGGCTACCGCAGCGGCTTCAACGCCTCCACCACCATCAAGCGCAGTGACTTTGGCGTGAGCTACATGCTGCCCGGCATCCCGGACGAGATGAATATCAACCTGTTTGTCGAAGGCGTGCGCAAGTAATGGGCGCGGAACTTCTGCTGCAAACCCTGGCGGCTCCTCTGGGAGCCGCTTTGCTATCGTGGCGCTGGCCGCGACTGGGGTATCTGTGGGGCGCGTTGGCGCTCTGGCTAGTGGGATCCTGGCTCGGCGGCTTCTATGGCATGCCGGAAAAGGCGTGGCAGTGGCTGCCGCTGACCTTGCTGGTGCCCGCCATTGGGGCTCAGGTGAACGATCTGCGCGGTTCACTGCTGCTCTTTGCGGTGTTCAGTGCGCTGGTGTGGTGGCAGGGATTGGCCTCGGTACTGGCGAGCGAACCCGGGATCTGGCTGGCGCTACTGCCCGCCATCCTCTGGTTTGGTTGGAGCGGTCTGCGCGGTGACAGCCGCGAAGGGCTCGGGTTTGCCCTCGGCTTTATCTGGTTGGCACTGGTGATCGGCATCGATGGCAGTCTGCTGATTGCCCAGCTGGCCGGTGCGCTGGCGGCTTTCGCCGGTTTTCGCGCCCTGCTTGCCACCTTTGTTGACATCAAGGTAGCACCCGCCGGTCTGGCGCTGGCCCTCGCCTTCGTCCAGATGCTGGCCTGGCAATATGTGGAGGTGCCGCTGGTGGTGTTGCTGCCGGTCTGGTTGCTGCCGCTGCTGGAGTGGGCGTTACGTGACAAACCCTGGCCAGTGCGTTGGAGTGGGCTGATCCTGCTCGCTGCCGCGGGAACCGGGCTCAGCCTATGGTGGGTCTGGCCTGCTGCTTCTTTGTACTGACACTTGTGTGGAAAATGGTCAAATGGCGCCATTTTTGCATACCTGCTCATACTCTTGGCAGATAATGATTGAGCCCCCTATGTGTTTCAGATAAAAAGGATTTTCATTTTATTTGGACACACACAGAACCCGGCCGCGCCGGGTTCTGTTTGCCTGCTTTGCGGCACATAAGGAGGCCACAGTTGCGCAGTCAAGGATCTGAGCATCTGTTTTTTCGCCATTTCACCGGACAGGGACGTATCGACGGTCTCTGCATTCTGCTGGTCACTCACCTGCTTCCCGATCGCCCCCGTTTTATCGACGCTCTCGGTCAGATTGGACGGATTGGTGCCATTTTGCCCAAACCGAAATCGGTACACGGCCCGACCCTGGAGTGGGTATCCCAGCACTATCCGGTGCTGCCCCTCAACCGACGCTGGACCAATGAACCCGACAGCCTCATCCAGCAGATTGCGCCGCTGGTGGCCCCCCACGAGCGGTTGCTGATCCTCGATATTGGTGGTTACTTTGCCAAAACCCAGGTGATCTTGAGTGAATACTTCGGCCCCCGTTTCCTCGGGGTGGTGGAGATGACCGAGAACGGCCATCAACGCTATGAGCAGGAGGTGCTGGCGACCCCTGTGGTGTCGGTGGCGCGCAGCCCCCTCAAGCAGGCCGAGGATATCCAGATTGGTTTGAGCGTGGTCTACTCCGCGGAGTCGCTGGCGCGCAACCTCAACCGTACCTTCAACGTCTGCGAAGCCGTGCTGTTTGGCTATGGCAAGGTGGGGCGCAGCATCGCCCGCGACCTGCGTTGTCGCAACCTCCATCTCGGGCTGGTGGAGACCGATGTGCTGCGACAGGTCGAAGCGCTCTCTCACGGCTTTCGCTTGATCACCAAGGCCGAGGCCTTGAGCCGCGCCGAGCTGGTGATCTGCTCTACCGGCAACGGCTCGTTGGATTTGGCGGATCTGCAGGCGCTGCGCCCCGGCACCATGGTGGCCTCGGTCACCTCGGCCGACGACGAGTTTGCCTTCTCGCTGGCCCAGTTGCCGTGGCCGAGCGAAGAGGTGTGCCCCCATGTGCTGGCCCTCAACCGGCCGGATGGCTCCCAGATCTACCTGCTCAACCGGGGCGAGGCGGTCAACTTCGTCCATGGCGCCGTGATTGGTGAATATGTCTATCTGGTGCTGGCGGAGATCATGGAAGGGATCCGGATGCTGGCGGCAGGCCCTCTTGCACCCGGCCTGTTCGAGCTGCCAGAATCGGCGATGCGTACCATTGCCCGCCATTGGCTGGCCGATTTTCATGGGGTTGATCAGCACTGATTTGACCAAACCGGGAGCGGCCATTGGGCGGCAGTACGCCACTTCCCGCCATTGTCGCTTTTTTATGGAGTCACTCATGACCGAGTCTGAAACCCTGATCAGCAAACCCCGCATCGAAATCCGCTACTGCACCCTCTGTCGCTGGATGCTGCGCGCCGCCTGGCTGGCGCAGGAGCTGCTCTCCACCTTCGACAGCGATCTGGGGGAGGTGGCGCTGGTGCCGGCCAGCAAGGGGGAGTTCCGCATTCTGGTGAGCGGGGTGCAGGTGTGGGATCGGGTGGTCGATGACGGCTTCCCCGAGGCCAAGGAGATCAAGCAGCGGGTGCGTGACGTCATCGCCCCTGAGCGGGATCTCGGCCACTCGGATCGCAAGGCGGCCGAGTAACGCCAGATGGGCCGAGCGCCTCGAAAAGGTGCTGAGCATGAGAGCGAAAGGAGAGGGAGGCGATGGCCTCTCTCTCCTTTTTTGCATTTGGCTGTTTGCCTGGCTCCAGCAGGGTTATAAGCGCGGCTCGGCCAGATGACTGCCGATATAGCGGGCACGCTTGTGGGACTTGATGCGGCTCACATCAACCCACACCAGCCCGTCGATGCAGTGGTTGAAGTCGGGGTCGATACCAAAATCCATGAACTGGACGCCGCCCGGCTCGCACAGCTCGGAGTACTGCTTGTAGAGGGTGGGGATGGCGCAGCCCAGATTGTCGAGGCGGGCCTTGAGTGCTTTGAGGTCGGCGCCGTAATCCACCCCTTCGAACAGAGGCTGCGTCTCGGGATAGGGACGGCGGGAGGGGGCCAGCGCCAGCTCGGGGGCAAAGTGCTGGCGGTAGAAGCTCACCAGCAGATCCTTGGCAGCCGGCGGTAGGCTACCGGAGAGCGACACCGGGCCAAACAGGTAGCGGTAGCGGGGATAGCGGGCCAGATAGGCACCGATGCCGAACCAGAGATAATCGAGCCCCCGCTTGCCCCAGTAGGCGGGCTGGATAAAGCTGCGGCCAAGCTCGATGGCCTGCTCCAGCCGGGGCAGCAACTTATCCTCAAAGCCGAACAGGGTGTGGCTGTAGAGGCCATCCTTCCCCTTGCTGGCCAGCAGCTCCGCCACCGGGGCAAAGCGGTAGGCGCCGATAATGTCGAGTCGGGCCGGATCCCAGAGGATCAGGTGGTGATAGTCGTTGTCAAAGCCATCGAGATCCCGCCGCTTGCCAGACCCTTCCCCCACCGCGCGAAAGGCGATCTCCCGCAGTCGCCCCAGCTCGCGCAGGATCACCGAATGGCTCAGTTCGTGGCGGCGGTAGAGGTAGATCCCCTGACCATCCGGGGTGGTGCCGAGCTGTTCGCAGCTTTCGATGGCCTGTTTGAGCTGGCGGCGATCCTCCGGCAGGGCGATGGGAGCCTCGGTCTGCAGCCGTCCCGCCTTGCCACGGCTAATCCGGTAGAGGTGGTTGCGCACCAGCCGCGCCGCCGTCTTGGCGGGTAGATCCTGAAAACTGCCGAGTGGAATGCGCGCTCCTATGGTCACCGGCAGGGTCTGCCCCTGCTGGCGAAACAGCTGGCGCACCAGCAACAGGGCGGAGGCGGGCTTGTTGAGCCAGGAGGCGAGATAGAACCAGAGGCTGTTGCGCCCCCCCAGATGGATGGGCACCAGCGGGGTGCGGGTGCGCTGGGCCAGCTTGATAAAGCCTGCCTGCCAGGGGCCGTCTTTCACCCCCTTGAGGCCAAGCCGCGAGACTTCACCTGCGGGGAAGATCACCAGTGCCCCTTCATGGGCGAGGTGTTCGTTCATGGCGAGGATGGCCTGTCGATCGGTTTTGCCCTCCATGTTGTCCACCGGCAATAGCAGAGGGCGCAGCGGCGCGAGCTGGGCCAGCAGCTGGTTGGCGATGATCTTCACATCGGGGCGGATGCGACCGAGCAGTTGCAGCAGCGCCAGTCCATCCAGCGAGCCGATGGGGTGGTTGGCAACAAGAATGACCCGGCCGCTGGCGGGAATATGCTCCAGTTGCGCCTCGCTGACCCGATAGTCGAAATCGAGCTGGGTCAGCGCCTGCTCGACAAAGTCGAGGCCGCGCAGGTGCGGGTAGCGGGCGGCAAAGTCGGCAAAGGCACGTTCGTTGAGCAGCCAGCCCAGCAGCCGCTTGAACAACGGGGTAAGCAGGGGGTAGCCAAGCAGGCGGGGGAAGTGCTGGGTCAGCAGGGTATCGATAGTGAACATCTGGAGGGCTCCGGCGATCCGTTGCTCCCAGCATGATGTGACACTGTTCCCGCAACATGTCAGCGGGATGACAGTTTGATGGCAGCGGTAGCGTGTTGCTCCTGAGCGACCCTCCCCGGTTTCCCTTTCCTGATGGGTGATGGCCAGATAGCAAGGGGGGAGCCGGTTAACCGGCTCCCCCCTTGGTGGTCATGGTCATGATAGCGACCCGATTAACCGCGCCAGGCTGCGGTGAGGCGCACCAGCTCCACCAGGGTGGCGACCGATTTCTCCATGGATTGCAGCGGGATGAACTCGTGCTTGCCGTGGAAGTTGTGGCCACCGGTGAAGAGGTTGGGGCAGGGCAGGCCCATAAAGGAGAGGCGGGCGCCATCGGTACCGCCGCGAATGGGCTTGATTTTCGGTACCACGTCGGCGGCTTCCATGGCGGCCTTGGCCAGCTCGACGATATGCATGTGCGGCTCTATTTGGCTGCGCATGTTGCGATAGCTGTCGGTCAGGGTCAGCTCGATGCGGGCCTTGGGATACTCGGCCTGCAGGGCTGCCACCCGGCTTTGCATCTCGGCTTTGCGTGCGGCGAAGTGCTCGTCGTCGAAGTCACGGATGATGTAGTGCAGTGTGCTCTCCTCCACGGTGCCGCTCATCTGGGCCAGATGGAAGAAGCCCTCATACCCGTCGGTGCACTCCGGGGTCTGCTCGGCAGGCATGGCGGCGTGGAAGCGGGCGGCCAGGGTCTGGCTATTGATCATGTTTCCCTTTGCGGTGCCGGGGTGGACGTTGTTGCCGATAAAACGAATTGTGGCGCTGGCGGCGTTGAAGTTTTCATACTCCAGCTCGCCCAGTTCGCCGCCATCCACGGTATAGGCCCACTTGGCCGGGAATCTCTCCAGCGGGAACAGGTTGGCGCCACGGCCAATCTCTTCATCCGGGGTAAAGCCGACCCAGATATCGCCGCGCGGGATCTCGGGGTGGGCCTGCAGGTGGTCGATGGCGGTGAGGATCTCGGCGATGCCCGCCTTGTCGTCGGCGCCAAGCAGGGTGGTGCCGTCGGTGGTGATGAGATCCTGACCCAGATAGTTTTTCAGGAAGCGGTAGTCACGGATGGCGAGCACCTCGTCACCCTTGCCAAGGCAGATGTCGCCGCCCTGATAGTTTTCGATGATTTGCGGTACTACGTGCTCCGCCTCGTAGTCGGCGGTGTCCATGTGGGCAATCAGGCCGATAGCGGGGGCGTCCGGCTGGTTGCCCGGCAGGTAGCCGGTGAGGTAGCCGTGTTCATCCAGGGTGACCTGGCTCAGCCCCAGCGCCTTCATCTCTTCTTGCAGGGCACGGGCAAAGATCAGCTGGCCTTCGCTGCTGGGGCAGGCTGGATTGGTCTCATCGGAGCGGGTATGAAAAGTTACGTAACGCAGAAAACGCTCAAGCAGGGTATCCATTAGTCAGCCTCTAACCGATTGTGAGCGGTCATTGTGGCCAATCCGTGCGGGGCACTCATTGCGTCAGCGCAGGTTTTTCCCATTTTTTGACGCAAGGGAAGAGCGGCGAATGTGCGGCGCGCGGGGCAACTTCGGCGAGGGGAGGCGCATAAATTTTGCATTTATTACGATATTTAGGCGCTGGCGGTGGCGACCAAATTCCCCTCAGCTACCGCACTGCAAGGCGCCAGCCCAATCATGGCGTTTTCACACACTTTTCAAGGGGAAACCGGGCTGTCGCATAACCTGCGCCATCCCAGAGCCCGCCTGCCCGCCAGCAAGATTTGAGTGGCTTATTAAAAGAGGATTTTGAGCACTATTTTTTATTGTCACCGCCCGCGGTAAGTGTGTACACTCCGCGCCGATCCGAAGGTAACCCTGAAGCAGGCAGAGCCGCCAGAAACCGGAAGGATCATACGCCTATAGGGCGAGGCACGCAGAAACGACAGACACTGCTGGGGAATGGTTTCTTTAATACCGGTTAGGCTCCGGTATCAGGGAGAACAACAGACACTCATCTTTCTTTTGACCGAGTGGGCCAACGGCTCATCATCTTCCCTTGTCATGGGCGGTCACTGGATATGAGCTGGGCTGTGGTTGTTGTCGTCTATCAACACGCATGCGTGCTGGCGCCTTCGCTTCTCTTCCTTGGAACCCTCTCCTGCTGTCGTGATAGCTGCCGAATGATGAACGGACGACGTGGCTGATGTCGTCTGTCATCAAAGTACCGCGGCGCTACGGCATAGTGGCACCGCATACCGTTGAGCTTGATGTAAAGCCACCAGCCCCACATCAAGACTCGTTACTTCCCAAGATCCACCAGGCAGCCTCTGGCTTGCCGCGATGTGCAAAGCGCAACACTGCTTTGCACAAGATGGTCTGGATGTGATTGAGGGTAACGAAGGCGACTTCCCGTCGCTCATTTGCGAGGCATAGCCCATGACTAACTGGTCCAGCAAGGACTCCTTGAAGGTCTACAACGTTCCCTACTGGGGTGCGGGTTTTTTCAATATCAATGACGCCGGTCATGTGACCGTTGCTCCCGACAAGTCACGCCCTGACGCACAAATCGTGCTTTCTGACGCCATCGAACAGTTGCGTCAATCCGGGCTGACCACTCCGGTACTGCTGCGTTTCCCCGACATCCTCAAGAGCCGGGTCGATGCGCTGTTCAACGCCTTCGGTCAGGCCATCGAGAAGTCAGGCTATGAAGGGGACTACCTCTGCGTTTACCCGATCAAGGTAAACCAGCAGCGTCGCGTCATCGAGACCATCAGCCAGTCCTACAGCGACAAGCCCCGGCTTGGCCTGGAAGCTGGTTCCAAACCGGAACTGCTGGCCGTGCTGTCCCATCACCATGAGCAAGGCTCGGTGATCGTCTGCAACGGTTACAAAGACCGCGAATATATCCGCCACGCTCTGCTCGGCAACCTGATGGGCCACAAGGTCTACATCGTGGTAGAGAAGCCCTCCGAGCTGGAGATGGTGCTGGACGAGTCAGCTCGTCTCAACATCAAGCCCAATATCGGCGTGCGCGCCAAGCTCGCCTCCACTGGCTCCGGCATGTGGGAATCGAGCGGCGGCTCCATGTCCAAATTCGGCCTGTCAGCCTCCCAGATCCTGGCGCTGATCGAGCGTCTGCGCAGTGTCGGCAAGCTGGATTGCCTGCAACTGCTGCACTTCCATCTGGGTTCCCAGATCGCCAACATCCGTGACATTCAGGGCGGTATCCGCGAGTGCGGCCGTTTCTACGCCGAACTGCGTCGCCTCGGTGCCAACATCGAAGTCGTTGACGTCGGTGGCGGCCTGGGGGTGGACTACGAGGGAACCCGTTCCCAGAGCCACTGCTCCGCCAACTACAGCCTCTCCGAGTACGCCAACAACGTGGTCTGGGGTATCGGCGATGTCTGCCGCGAGTTCGACCTGCCGCACCCGACCATCATCAGCGAGTCCGGCCGTGCCCTGACCGCTCACCACGCCGTACTGGTCACCAACATCATTGGTGCCGAAGGGGTGGA
Organism: Aeromonas sp. 604282; assembly: GCF_049170575.1. Taxonomy (NCBI): domain Bacteria; kingdom Pseudomonadati; phylum Pseudomonadota; class Gammaproteobacteria; order Aeromonadales; family Aeromonadaceae; genus Aeromonas; species Aeromonas sp. 604282. The sequence goes on from NZ_JAAKMV010000003.1 coordinate 223,647, forward strand.
GATGAACGACATCAGCGCGCCGGACGAAGATGCACCGACCATTCTGCAAAACATGTGGAAAGGCTGGCTGGATCTGCGCAGCGAAGATCCCTCCCTGCTGGAGATCTTCCACGACTCGGTTGCCGATCTGGCTGACGTCAACACCCAGTACACCATGGGGCTGCTCAACCTCGAACAGCGTGCCTGGGCCGAGATGCTGCATCAGAACACCTGTCTGGCGCTCAAAGAGCTGCTCAATCCGGTCAACCGCAACCACCGTGCGCTGGCTGACGAACTGAGTGAAAAGCTGGCTGACAAGTGCTTTGCCAACTTCTCCCTGTTCCAGTCCCTGCCGGATGCCTGGGGTATCGGTCAGGTATTCCCGGTGATGCCGCTGGCCGGTCTCGAGCGTCCGCTCAGCCGTCGCGGCATCCTGATGGATATCACCTGTGACTCCGACGGTCAGGTCGAGCACTACGTCGACGGTCTGGGGGTCGAGAGCACCCTGCCGATGCCGGTTTACGGCGAGAACGAAGAGTGCCACGTCGGCTTCTTCCTGGTGGGTGCCTATCAGGAGATCCTGGGCGATCTGCACAACCTGTTCGGTGACACCCACTGCGCAGAAGTGTGGCTGGACGAAGAGGGCAAGATGGACATTCGCAACGTGGTGCGCGGCGATACCGTCGACCAGCTGCTGCGTTACGTCAACATCGACCCGTCCGTGATCCGCGAGAACTATCAGCGGATCGCTTCCCACCCGGCGCTGGACGACGCAACCCGTAAAGCCCTGCTCGACGAGCTGGAGCTGGGTCTGCAAGGCTACGCCTATCTGGAAGACGAATAAGCCTTTTGGCTTGCCCCTCGCTTTGGCGGGGAGATGAAAAAACGGCGCCTGCGGGCGCCGTTTTTGTTGTGGAACGCCCGCAATGCTGTCGCGGGGCTTTCCCCATCTTCATTCGGATAGCAATGGGCCACTCCGGGCCGTGCAGGCCACAGATCCGGCAGATATCTGCGGTTGTCAGCCGCTTCTCTTGATCTGCATCAAGTGTGATCCGCGGCGGTTACTTTACGGTCAGAAGTGATGTTGTGGAGATGTAACAAAAGGATGTGAATATGGAACTGGAAAGGGATCCGAGATGCTATACCGACGTCTGCATCAATGGTAAGTGGTATCACTACGACCACTGCAGCACCAATGTCTACATGTTGATGGGGGGCGCGGCCCCCTGTCTGCAGCTTGCTTATGAGCCGAGCAGCGAAGAGGAGCTTATCGAGATGCTCCGCCAGCTGGCCTGTTGTTAAACCAGTGGCCATCGCGTCTGTGGGCGAGATGGCCAATCCTTCTTTAACGATTAATGGCCCGAGTTGCGGCCAAACACTCTCTTGCCCATCTCCAGCAGTGCGACGGCAAAGGCGTAGCTGCTGTCTGATTTGCCTATTTCATCGGCCACGTAGAGAAAGTTGGAGCGGTATTTCTCCACCGCCTCTTGCGGACTCCGGGCATCGATAAAATCCTCCTCGACTTCGAATCCCTGCGCCAGTAGCGCCTCTTTTTCGGGCAGAAAGGTGGGGGAGGTCATGTCGATAAAGGTGTAGTGCTGCCGGTTGGAGTCCGGCATGGTGAAAAACTGGTACTTCGCCATCTGCGATACCTCGCCTGAACGGGTTTGTCGTGATGTGACCTTCCGCGGGTTGAACTGCTTTTCCACTTTCTTGCCGGTATCTTGTACTTGTGCAGGAAAGAGGTAGCGTTCGACTCTTTTTATTGCATCCGAGCTTACTCTGGCTGCACTCTCGCACGCAACAACGATGGCGGTTTTTACATCACCCCGCTCGGGGTTAGCGGGGTAGAAGCAGAGCATTAAAAAACCAGCCCGACGGGGCTGGTTTTAACTGATGGCTGACCCGATCAGGCTGGTTTAGAGGACGAAGCTCTGCACCATGCTGCGTAGCTGCTCGGTAAGCTGGTGGATCTGGCGAGCGGCATCGCGCGCGGCGTTGGCGACCTGCAGCGCCTCGTCACTGCCATCGGAGATTCGCACCACATTGCGCTCGATCTCGTTGACCACGGCGCCCTGCTGTTCGATGGCGCTGGCGATGATGGCATTGGTATCGACCATCCGATCCACCTTCTCAGTGATGGCGCCGAAAGCGTGCTGGGCTTCCTGGGCGAGACCAACCCCCTCCTGCGCTTCGCGGCTGGCTGCCGACATGGCATTGACCGAGGCGCGGGCGCCGGATTGCAGCTGTTCAATCATCTGCTGGATCTCGACAGTGGCCCCCTGAGTGCGACTGGCCAGCGAGCGTACTTCATCGGCCACAACGGCGAAGCCGCGCCCCTGTTCACCCGCCCGGGCGGCCTCGATGGCGGCGTTGAGCGCCAGCAGGTTGGTCTGCTCGGCGATACCGCGGATCACGCTGATGACGCCGCCAATCTGGCTGCACTGCTGCTCCAGTTGACCAATGCTCTCGGCGGTGCGCAGTACTTCGCGGTTGATATGGTCGATCGCCTTGATGGTGCGATCGACCACGGCCTCGCCCTGACCCACCACCTGCTGGGCTTCCTGAGTCATGCGGGCAGCCTGCAGGGCGTTGCCTGCCATGTCTTGTGAAGTCGCAGCCAGCTCCTTGATGGCGGTGGCCACCTGATGGGTCTCCCCTTGCTGGGCGGCGATCACCTCCTGCGAGCGGCAAGTGCGATCCTCGATCTCGGTGGCGCTCTCCACAACGGTGACGCCGTTTTCCCGTACCCGCCGCATCAGGGTGCGCAAGGTCTCCAGGGTGATGTTGTAATCCCGGCTGATGGCGGCCAGCTCGTCCTGACCAACGATCTCGATGTGCTGGCTGAGATCCTGGGCGTTGACCCGGGCGGCGATCTCCCGTACCCGGCCAACGGTGTCGCGCAGGGAGAGATAGGCGCCGATCATCAGGTAGATGTAAAGCAACAGGATGGCGGTCAGTGGCGCCGTTACCCACCAGAAATGGCGTTGGTTGGCTGCCATGCGTTGATGCAGGTCGGCTTCCAGCCGCTGGCGCACCTGGCTTGCCAGCTTGGTGATGGTGTTGTCGAGCCCATCTCCCAGCGCCAGCACCTCCTTGGTTGAGAGCTGCACCAGCTGATCCTTCATCATCTTGTTTTCCATGGTATCGACCCCCTGACGCACCTGTTGCAGCAGGGCGTCGGTCTGCTGACCTAGCTCGGCGCGATAGGCGGGTTCAATCTGGTAGAGCAGGGTCAGATCGGCTTCCAGCTCCTGCAGGGTGGCGTTGATGAGGTCGAGGCGAAAGCGCAGGCCGCTGTATCCTTCCGCCTGAAACAGGCCGAAGTCGGCGATGGTAGCGGCGCGATCCCGCACCTGAGCCAGCAGGTCGCGCAGTTGTGGCAGCCGTTCGCTGGTGAGGATCACCATGTAATAGGTGCCGAGCGCCGGATCCTGGATCAGGCTGCTGGCGGCGGTGATGTTCTTGTAGAGGTGGCGCACTTCGGTCAGTAGTTTGTCGTGGCGCAGATTGCTCTGATCAACTTCCAGCTTGCTCCCTTCGCTCTGCAGGGCAGCCCACCCCTGTTGGAGGGCGTCGAAAGCGGGATTCTCCTGACGGGTATCGGCAAAGGCGCGCAGACTATCCTCCACCGCTTGGGCGGCGGCTTTGACCTTATCCTCTCCCACCGGGTTCTGCTCGTAGGCGTGCTGGGTGACCAGATTGCGGTGGGTCAGCAGCGCCTGCTCGATGGCGGGCACCGGGGCCAGATTGATGACGCCGGCCAGCTCCTTGCGGGCCTGTTCGTTGTCATCCTGCAGCCGTCCCAGCAGATTGGCCATGCTGTAGGCCAGCGGCAGCAGCATCAGACAGGACCAGAGCAAAAATTTGTATTTGAAGGAGAGCTGGTTGCCCAGCCTGATAGCCGGGTTGAAAATCCATTTCATATGAGGCCTCGATACCCGAAAAGACGGGTGCATGCGGTTATGTCTGAATATTACTCTTCGCTGCAGTACTTCGGTCAGGGAGAGGGGGAAGTTGTGATCCCCTTGGCTTTTTGTTCTGTTGCCAGCGCAATAGCAATGAAAACGGGCCACCCGAAGGTGACCCGTCTGTTGGCTGTCTGGTTATCTGGCTACTCAGTTGAACGCCAGGAAAGGCGAGACACAGAGCAGCAGGCCGGTGACGATGATGATGTAGAGGGAAGTGCCCTTGTACTTGTGCAGCGCCGGTACCTGATAGACCAGATAGGCCGGGATGAGGCAACCCACCATACCGAAGATGGGGCTGCAGATGGAGGTGAAGCTCAGCACCGGGGCGTTGAGCACGATTGCCCCCCAGGAGAGCATGACGGTGAACACCATGATCCCTTTGCCCACCAATCCCTTGTTGATGCGGTTTTCCGGCAGCACCCGGCGCAGCAGGTTCATCGCCAGCCCCTGACAGGCTTCACGAAAGCCCAGATAGACGCCGAAGTAGGCAGTCATTACCGCAAAGATGTTGAGGGTCAGGCTGAGCAGCTTGAGAGTCTGGCCGGGCATCCCCTGGGCCACCATCGCCAGCGCGGAGATGTTCTCCTCGGAGGCTTTGACCGCCTGATCGTGACCCATGGCCAGGGTGAAGGAGACTGCGTAGAAGAACACCACCACAAACAGGATGCCGAAGGCGATATTCATGGCGCGCATCGCCTTGAAGCGGGCCACTTCCAGCGACTTCTCCCGCGAGCGGTAGGAGATCACCATGGGGCTCAGGCTCTGGATAAAGAGGATGGAGGTGAGGGTGAAGGGCAGCATGATGATGGCATCCTTCATCCAGTCTCCGGCGGCGGGCATGGCGGTGATGTTGGCCGCATCCCACTTGTCCACCATCATCAGGCCGAGCACGGCCACCACGCTGATCTTGGTCAGCACCATAAAGGTGGAGATCTTGAACAGCAGGTTTTCGCCGCGCGAGGCCAGGGCCACCAGACCGCAAATAAGCACCAGACCGTAGAGGGGATTTTCCGAGAGCAGGCCGTCGGTGACGCCGAAGCTCTGCAGGAAGGAGGCGCTGTCGTTGGTGATGGCGGTGGAGTAGACAAAGACCCAGATCACCAGCATCACGAAGTAGAGGGCGCCGAGCAGCATGCCCCAGTTCTTACCAAGGTAGCCGGTGATGACGCTGGGATAATCCTTGCATTCGGGCGAGGTGGCCAGGGTATTGATAAAGAGGCGCTGGAACATGTACATGGCGGGGTAGCCGATCACCGCAGAGAGCAGAAAGACCCACAAACCCATCAGACCCACCTGTACCGGCAGGAAGACGATCCCCGCGCCGATGGCCATGCCGATGCTCATGATGATCCAGCCCCAGTCGGTGCTGTCGAAGCGAACCGCTTCTTTCCATTCCAGCGTGCCCATCACGGGGCTGGCGAGTGTAGTGCTATGCGCGTCCATTAAAACCTTCTTTTTTGTAGGGATGTGGGAAGGTGGCGCAAATATAGTTGAATAAAACTGTCATAAACAATGCCCATAAGAGTACTTTTGTTCAAATCAGGATGGTGATCACGGTTTATATTGAGGCCGAAAGGTGTCTTTAAACGCCATTTTTGTATCTTTTTGTTGAATGGATAAAATAAAAAGCAAATAATGTTGAACGAAATGAGATTCATGATTGCAAAAAAAATTGCACAAACAGGAGTGGCTATATGAAACGCATCATCACGGCAACAGCGGCACCTGACGCTATCGGTCCCTACAGCCACGGCACTGCCTATGGCGACCTTATCTTTACCTCCGGTCAGTTGCCGGTCTGCAAGCAGCAGGGTGGTGTGGTGGAAGGGGGGATTGCCGCCCAGACCCGCCAGTCACTGGAAAACCTGAAATCCGTGCTGGAAGCCGCTGGCGGCTCGCTGGATACCGTGCTCAAAACCACCTGCTACCTCGCCGAGATCAGCGATTTTGCCGCGTTCAACGAGGTCTATAAAGCCTATTTCCAGAAAGATTGTCCGGCGCGCAGCTGCTTCGCAGTGAAGGATCTGCCGATGGGCGTCAAGGTTGAAGTGGAAGCGATCGCCCATATCGCTCGTTAATGCTGATAAAAAGGTTCAAGTGATGAAACAAGCGTGGCAGCAGTATCTGCAGATTATTCAACAGGTTGTCAAACCAGCGCTGGGTTGTACCGAGCCAATCGCCGCCGCCTATGCCGCGGCTGTCGCCGCTCGGCAACTGGGGTGTGAGCTCGGTCGCCTCGAGGTTGCGGTGTCGGACAATCTCTATAAAAACTCGATGGGTGTCTATGTGCCGGGCACCGGCAAGATCGGTCTGGCCATTGCGGCCGCGGCCGGTGCCATCGGCGGCAACGCCGATGCCGGGCTGGAGGTGCTGGCCGCGATCCAGCCAGCACAGGTGGATCGTGCCCAGCAGCTGATCGATGCCGGCAAGGTGCAAGTGAGCCGCACCGCCGCCCCCGAGTTTATCTTCTGCCGCGTGACCGTTTATGGCACTGATGACAAGGGTGAAGAGCACAGCGCCGAAGTGACCCTGTGCGGCGGTCATACCCGCATCGTCGAGCAGCGCCGCGATGGTGAAGTGACCTTCACCGCCGATCAGAGCCAGGGCGGTGCCACCGGTTCCATCTGCGATGGCGTCGATATCAGCATCGCCGCCATCTACGAGTTCGCCACCCAGGTGGAGTTCGAGCAGATCAGGTTCATCCTCAAAGCCTCCGAGCTCAACGGCAAGCTCTCCGCCGAGGGGATGAACAACCCCTATGGCCTGGAGATTGGCCGCACCATGCAGCAGAACATCAATGCCGGTCTTATCGGCGAGGATGTGATGAACCGCATCGTGATGATGACGGCGGCTGCCTCCGATGCCCGCATGGGGGGCGCGACCCTGCCAGCCATGAGCAACTTTGGCAGCGGCAACCAGGGCATTGCCGCCACCATTCCGGTGATGGTGATTGCCGAGCGCTTTGCGGCCAGCGAAGAGCAGCTGGCTCGCGCCCTCATCATGAGCCATCTGGGCGCCATCTATATCAAGTCCCACTATCCGCCGCTGTCGGCCTTCTGTGGCAATACCGTGACCAGCGCGGCCGCCTCCATGGCCATGGTTTATCTGGCGGGCGGCAGCTTCGAGCAATCCTGCTTCGCCATCCAGAACGTACTGAGCGACAGTGCCGGTATGGTATGTGACGGGGCGAAAGCCTCCTGCGCCATGAAGGTCAGTACCTCCTCCGGCGCGGCGGTGCGCGGTTTCCTGATGGCCCTCAACAGTCACTCGGTGTCGGGGCAGGGGATCGTCGCCGGCGACGTGGATCAGACCATCCGCAACGTCGGCCAGATGGTGAAGGAGGGCATGTCTGCCACAGACAGCACCATTATTGATATCATGTCCGCCTGATGTCCCTGTCGGTTGCTGCCCGGCGCACATTGCCCGGCAGCAACCCTTGCAAGAAGGTCCCATTGTGAAGCTGCAAGAGTTGAGTCCGAGCGATTTTGAGATCCTCAAGTCGATGGAGAACATAGTGGATGGCATCGCCGCCATGTATGGTCAGCACACTGAAGTGCTGCTCCACAGTCTGGATGCGCGCAATCCCTCGATCGTCAAGATTGCCAACGGCCATATCACCGGTCGCAGTGTCGGCGCTCCCATCACCAACCTGGCGATGATGAAGCTCAAGAGCGGGCAGGATATCTCCAGTCCCTACATGACCAAGTGCGCCACCGGCAAGACGCTGCGCTCCATTACTACCGTGATCCGCAACGGGGAGCACAGGGCCATCGGGTTGCTCTGCATTAACAGCGACATGGATGCCCCGCTGCAATCCGTGCTGCGCACCATGATGCCGGAGTGCATGCATCCCCACGAGAGCCATCCCACCCCGGAGGTGTTCGCCCGCAACATCGACGAAGCGCTCAACAGCACCATCGACACCGTCAGTGCCGAGGTGCGCGGCAATGAGGCGGTGCCCCCATCCCAGAAGACCCGGGTCATCGTCAACCAGCTGCACGACATGGGGATCTTCGAGCTAAAAGACAGTGCCCAGATTGCGGCGCGCCAGCTCGGCATTTCGGTCCACTCCATCTACCGCTATCTGCGGGAGATCAAGAAGGGCTGAGCCAGTTCACTCTGGCCAAATTGGCAGCAAACGGGTCAGCCTTGACCCGTTTTTTACGCCCGTTTTAGCCTCTCTATTTGGGCCATCCTTCGGGCTCATCTGCTATCATCTTCCCCCTTTGTTTTTCTATCTCTCTGAACGTGCTGGAGAAATCATGTCTCGACTCATCTATCTGCTGCGCCACGGCCAGACCCGCTTCAATGCAGAGCAGCGTCTGCAGGGGCGTTGCAACTCCGATCTGACCGACAAGGGTGAGGCGCAAGCCATCGCTATGGGGCGGCGCCTTGCCGACGAGTTGGCGGATCCCGCCCGCTGGATCGTCTATGCCAGCCCGCTTGGCCGTGCCCGTCAGACTGCGCTGCTGGTGTGCGAGCAGCTGGGCTTTTCAGCCGATCGTATCATCTGGGATGAGAGGCTGATGGAGCTCGGCATGGGGGAGTGGGAGAGTTGCCGGATCCCGGAACTCGGCCTCGCTCACCCCGAGCTCGATACCGGCAAGGGGGACTGGTATCTGCAGGCACCGGGGGCCGAGAGCTTCGAGAGCATTCAGCGCCGGGCACACCAGTGGTTGCAGGATCCCGCCATCGCCGAGCGGGCCATCGTTATCTCCCACGGTCTGCTCGGTGCCATGCTGCGTGGCGTCTATGCCGATCTCGACTATGAGGCGACCTGGTCACAGGAGTTGCCGCAAGATGCCTTCTATAAGCTGCAGGATGGCCACATCACCCGCATTGCCTGCTCGTTGCCGTGAGGTGGCACCATGGCATGGACCATGATTGCCACCTTCGGATGCCCATTTTTGCCGCAGTTCAACACATCAGAGCACCTTATCGCGGCAAGATGAGGTATCTTATGCCCCGATTTCATCCATTAAACGGATCCGAGACCCCATATGATCATCAAACCCAAGGTTCGCGGCTTTATCTGCACCACCACTCATCCGGTCGGTTGTGAAGCCAATGTTCGTCGCCAGATCGCTTATACCAAGGCCAAGGGCACCATCGAGAATGGTCCCAAAAAGGTGCTGGTGATCGGCGCTTCCACCGGTTATGGCCTGGCCTCCCGGATTGCGGCTGCCTTCGGTAGCGGCGCCGCCACCCTCGGCGTCTTCTTTGAAAAAGCGGGCACCGAGTCCAAGACCGGTACCGCTGGCTGGTACAACTCTGCCGCCTTTGACAAGGCAGCCAAAGAGGCGGGCCTCTACGCCAAGAGCGTCAACGGCGATGCCTTCTCCAACGAGTGCCGCGCCAAGGTGATCGAGCTTATCAAGCAGGATCTGGGTCAGATTGATCTGGTTGTCTACTCCCTGGCCTCTCCGGTGCGCAAGATGCCGGAAACCGGCGAAGTGGTGCGCTCTGCCCTCAAACCGATCGGTGAGGTCTACACCACCACCGCCATCGATACCAACAAGGATCAGATCATCACCGCCACCGTCGAGCCGGCGAACGAGGAAGAGATCCAGAACACCATCACAGTGATGGGCGGTCAGGATTGGGAGCTGTGGATGGCAGCCCTGCGTGATGCCGGCGTGCTGGCTGACGGCGCCAAGTCCGTGGCCTACTCCTACATCGGTACCGATCTGACCTGGCCAATCTACTGGCATGGCACTCTGGGCCGCGCCAAGGAAGATCTGGACCGCGCCGCTGCCGCCATCCGTGGCGATCTGGCAGTCAAGGGCGGCACCGCTCACGTGGCCGTGCTGAAATCCGTGGTGACCCAGGCCTCTTCCGCCATTCCGGTGATGCCGCTCTATATCTCCATGGCTTTCAAGATCATGAAGGAGAAGGGCATTCACGAGGGCTGCATGGAGCAGGTGGATCGCATGATGCGCACCCGTCTCTACGCGTCCGACATGGCGCTGGACGATCAGGCTCGCATCCGCATGGATGACTGGGAACTGCGTGAAGATGTGCAGCAGACCTGCCGCGACCTGTGGCCATCTATCACCAGCGAGAATCTTTCCGAGCTGACTGACTACACCGGCTACAAGCAGGAGTTCCTGCGCCTGTTCGGTTTCGGTCTGGATGAGGTCGATTACGATGCGGATGTAAATCCGGATGTGAAATTCGACGTGGTCGAGCTCTGAGTCTGACTCAAGTGAAGACAGGGCCCCGCGGGGCCCTGTTTTTTTGGCAAACATTCCGCTAATTTGCGGAATTTTATTATCAGCGATCACCTTTTTCCCATATCAAACCCGCTAGTCTTGCGCTGATCGGATCACAGACGGCATTGCCGAGGTACGGAAGCTATGACCACTCCAAACGAGGCGCCCAAGAAGCGCCAACTCCCCACTGTCTATACCCTGCTTTTCATCATCATCGCCCTGATGGCGGCCCTCACCTGGGTGCTGCCAGCGGGCAAATATGACTATGTCACCGCCAAGACCCAGCAGCCGGTGGCGGCAGCGGCCGTGGCCGATTACAGCGGCGACGAGCGGCTGTTGCCTGTACCCGGCAGCTACACCGAACTCCCCTCCCACCCGCAAGGGGTATTCGAGGTGCTCAAGGCCCCCATCCAGGGTTTTCACAAGGCGGCCGATGTGGCGCTGTTCGTGCTCATCATCGGCGGTTTTCTCGCGGTGACCATGCAAAGCGGTGCGCTTGATGCCGGGGTTGGGGCCATTGTGCGTGGCTTTGCCGGCCGTGAGCGGTTGCTAATTCCTGTGTTGATCGCCCTGTTTGCCCTCGGCGGCTCCACCTTCGGCATGGCGGAGGAGACGGTAGCCTTCTGGGCGCTGATCGTGCCGGTCATGATGGCGGCTGGCTTCGATCGCATGGTGGCTGCGGGCATTATCCTGCTCGGCTCCGGGGTCGGGGTGCTCGCCTCCACCGTCAACCCGTTTGCCACCGGTATCGCCTCCGGTTTTGCCGGCATTCCCATCGGTGAGGGGATCGGTTTGCGGGTCATCCAGTGGCTGCTGCTGGTGATCTTTGCCTCCTGGTTCGTGATGCGCTACGCCAAGCAGGTGCAGCAGGACAAGTCCCGCTCCGTGCTGGCCGATATCGTCTATGACGACGAGTTCTCCCAGATGAAGAGCGGCAACCTCGCCTTCACCGGCAAACAGAAGCTCACCATGCTGGTCTTCTTCGGCACCTTCCTGCTGATGATCTATGCGGTGGTGCCCTGGTCGGACTTGGGGATCGATGTGCTGCCCACCTTTGGCTGGTGGTTTGACGAGCTCTCCACCCTGTTTTTCAGCGCCTCCATCCTGATCGCGCTGATCAACCGGATGCCGGAGTCCAACTACGTTGCGACCTTCCTGAGCGGCGCTCGGGATCTTATCGGGGTGGCCTTGGTGGTGGCGGTGGCGCGCGGCATCTATGTGGTGATGGAGCAGGGCGTCATCATCGACACCATCTTGCACTGGGCCGAGGGGCTGGTGAGCGGACTCTCCTCGTCGGTATTCATCCTGATGGCCTATCTGGTGCACATCATCCTGAGCTTCTTTATCCCCTCCACCTCGGGACTGGCGACCGTCTCCATGCCGCTGATGGGGCCGCTGGCGGATTTCTCTGGCATCTCCCGGGATCTGGTGATCACTGCCTATCAGTCCGCCTCCGGCTGGATCAACCTGTTTGCCCCCACCGCCGCTCATCTGGTGGCCGGTCTGGCGCTCGCCAAGATCCCCTACGATCGCTTCGTGCGTTGGGTGCTGCCCTTTATCATCGGCGTAGCCCTCATCACCATGGCGGTGCTGGTAGCCGGTGCCCTGCTGCACGGCTGATGGCACGGATAAAACCACAGATAACAAAAAGGCTCCCGCGGGAGCCTTTTTCATGAGCCTTGCTTACTGCTTGTAGCCCTTGAGGAAGCGGGCGAGGCGGCCGATGGCATCCTCCAGCTCCTCTTCGCGGGGCAGGAACACCAGCCGGAAGTGATCCGGCGCCGGCCAGTTGAAACCGGTGCCCTGCACCAGTAGCAATTTTTCTTGCTGCAGCAGGTCGAACACCATCTTCTGGTCATCGCGGATGTCATACACCTTGGGGTCAAGGCGGGGGAACATGTAGAGCGCCCCCTTGGGCTTGACGCAGGAGACCCCCGGGATCTCGTTCAAGAGCTCCCATGCCTTGTCCCGCTGCTTGCGCAGGCGGCCGCCCGGCAGGATCAGCTCGTTGATGCTCTGGTAGCCGCCAAGCGCAGTCTGGATGGCGTGCTGCATCGGCACGTTGGCACACAGCCGCATGGAGGCCAGCATCTCCAGCCCTTCAATGTAACCGCGGGCACGGCCTTTTGGACCGGTGATGACCATCCAGCCCTGACGGAAGCCGCAGGCGCGGTAGGCCTTGGAGAGGCCGTTGAAGGTCACCACCATCACATCGTCACATAGGGTGCAGACGCTAGTGTGGGAGATATCGTCGTAGAGGATCTTGTCGTAGATCTCGTCGGCGAAGATGATGAGGTTGTGCTGGCGGGCGATCTCGATCACTTCCAGCAGGAACTCGCTGCCGTAGACGGCACCGGTCGGATTGTTGGGGTTGATCAGCACCAGGCCGCGGGTACGCGGGGTGATGCGGGCGCGGATGTCGTCGAGATCGGGATACCAGTCAGCCCCTTCATCGCAGCGATAGTGCACCGCATGGCCACCGGAGAGGGTGACGGCAGCAGTCCAGAGCGGGTAGTCGGGGGAGGGTACCAGCATCTCGTCGCCATTGTTGAGCAGCGCCTGCATCGCCATCACGATCAGCTCGCTGGCGCCATTGCCAATGTAGATGTCGTCTATATCGACCTTGCGCATCCCTTTTTGCTGGTAGTACTGCATCACCGCTTTACGGGCAGAGAACAGCCCCTTGGAGTCGCAGTAGCCCTGGCTCAGCGGCATGTTGAGGATCACATCCTTGATGATCTCTTCCGGCGCATCAAAGCCGAACGGGGCCGGGTTGCCGATGTTGAGCTTGAGAATGCGGTGGCCTTCGTCTTCGAGACGGCGAGCCTCTTTATGCACCGGGCCGCGGATGTCATAGCAGACATCGTCGAGCTTGTGCGACTTGTCGATTGTGAACATGGTGAGTGTGATTCCTTCCCCACAGGGACGCGTTGGCGAAAAATGCGGTTTTTAGTATCAAATATCTTTTCCCCTATTCTTCACAGAATTGAATGCTATAACAATCCTCTTTTTAGTAGAAATTCCTGATTTTTAGCCCCAAAACAGAGTTATTAAAAGGTTAAATTCAGCACGATCGTTTGTGCTTGGCAAGGTTCACCAGTGAAAGATGGGGGAGTGATTAACAAAGCTACTCTACTATGTTGAAATCTTCACGCTCTCTGGCACGATTGGCTTGTGTAAAAAAGCCTCCTCATCGCCATTTCCGACGAGAAAAAGCTGATACAACTGGCACTGGCCAGCCCATATTTCCCCTTTCCCGTCCTGTTCCATCTGCAGAGGTATTCCATGCATGCACCCACACCCGGTCGCTATCGTCACTTCAAGGGGGGTTACTATCAGGTGCTGACCCTGGCCAGCCATACCGAGACAGGCGAGCAGCTGGTGATCTATCAGTCGGAACAGGATGGCACCGTCTATGCCCGTCCCGTCGCCATGTTCATGGAGTGGATTGAGCATCAGGGGCAGGTTGTCAGCCGTTTTGCCCCTGCAGGAGACTGACCACGCCTCCGTTTTTATCGTTCAAGGGATGATTACTCGAGCTAAACGGTGTCACAAGTTGTCGCATGACGCCCTTGGGTATGAGATGTGCAGTCAGCTGTCTTAATGATAAATCTCTTATCTAATCAACTAGTTGTGACGAATGTCACATTGAGTGAGCCCCACCTGCCGGGTTCGCAATCTGGGCTCACACTCCCATAATGCTGCGCTTGTTCAAGCATGGGCCCTTCTCGGGTCTTGTTCGGTGTTATCTCAAATGGGAGAAATAATGTGAAACCTGTTGCTGCTGAGTTTATGGGCACTTTCTGGCTGGTATTGGGCGGGTGCGGCAGTGCCGTGCTGGCTGCGGCCTTCCCTCACGTCGGGATTGGTCTGCTGGGGGTCTCGCTGGCTTTCGGTCTGACCGTGCTGACCATGGCGTTTGCCATCGGCCATATCTCCGGTTGCCACCTCAATCCGGCCGTGACCGTTGGTCTGTGGGCGGGTGGTCGTTTTCCGGCATCCGGTGTACTGCCTTATATCGTGGCGCAAGTGCTGGGCGGCATTGCCGCTGCTGCCGTGCTTTACGTGATTGCCAGCGGTCAGGCCGGGTTTGATCTCTCTGCCGGTTTTGCTTCCAACGGCTACGGTGAGCACTCTCCGGGTGGTTATAGCCTGACTGCCGCACTGGTGTGTGAAGTGGTGATGACCGGTTTCTTCCTGTTCGTCATCATGGGCGCCACCGATAGCCGTGCGCCTGCCGGTTTCGCGCCGATCGCCATCGGTCTGTGCCTGACCCTGATCCACCTCGTCAGTATTCCGGTGACCAATACCTCGGTCAACCCGGCCCGCAGTACCGGTGTTGCGCTGTTTGTCGGTGACTGGGCTATCAGCCAGCTCTGGCTGTTCTGGGTTGCCCCGATTGTCGGTGCCATTCTGGGTGCGCTGGCTTATCGCCTGGTGGCGACTGAGCAGAAGTAATCATTTGCGAAACAAAGTGTGGTATCGACACGCCTGTGGGCGTGTTTTTTGTTTCTGGAAGGGTGAGATAAGAGAACTCACCAAGCCAAACGTCAGAGTCCCTTGGCCTGCAGCATCTCTTTGTAGCGTTGATGGAGCAACTGGACGCGCTCCACATAAGCGCGCGTTTCCGCATAGGGCGGAATGCCGCCATGTTTTTGCACTGCGCCAGCCCCGGCGTTGTAGGCCGCAGTTGCCAGCGCAATGTTGCCGTCATACTGCTTGAGCAGTCCTGCCAGGTATTTCACCCCGCCGAAAATATTCTGCTCCGCCAGCAAGGCATTGCCGACCCCCAGCTCCCGCGCTGTGGCTGGCATCAGCTGGGTCAGGCCCATCGCCCCCTTGCGGGAGACCGCCAGCGGATTGAAAGCGGATTCCGCATGGATCAGGGCTCTGATCAGCGCAGGCTCAACCTGATAGGTTTTCGCGGCTGCCTTGATGGTGCTGGCATAGTCATAGAGAAACAGTCCTGTGGTCTGCCAGTTGACGCTGGATTTGGGATCGCAGGCGAAGCAGTCGTTGAACAGCAGCAGTTCGTAATGGCCCTGTTCGGGCGCCATATCGGAGTAACGAACCACCCCGTTTTGCTGCACCGATTTATAGACCTGGATCTGCTTCTTGCTGCCAGCGGCGGTTGCCGCCGTTTGAGCGGTTTCGGGTTGTGGGGCGGGCGCAGCATGACCGACCGAGCGTAAGGGAGAGGGGGCTACGGTCAGGAAGACCACCTCCGCGGGAGGGGGCGTCTGGCTCCATCCGCTCAATGGGATCAACACCATCTGGCCTGCCAGCATCCATGCTTTCAACCGTCACACTCCTTCCAGGGATCATCATGTTGAGTAAAGCACCATGGCGAGTGCAGAACAAGCGTACAAACAGGGAGTTGTGAAGTTGAAGGGGGATTTGGCCGAGGGATGGGGGGATGCCGGAGTATGGCCAGGAGAGGATCTAAACGGTGGAACTTTCCGGTAGCCAATGGTCATAATCGCCTTATGGAAGTGCTCTAGGATGTTCGCTTTTTTGTTAACAAAATGCGTGCTATCTTGCTTATGTCAGCTGGTCTGGCTAGTTAGTCTTTATCTATTTTTATAATTGATTATAAAGGTATTTTTGTGTCAGGAATGCTGGCGATGGAACTCATCTTCGAGGAGTACTGTGACGCCGATCTCTCCCTTATCAAGGACTATTACGAGACGACTTTTTCCCACTATGTGCCGGATCTGGCCGAGCGGGTCTTTGTCGTACGTGATGCTCACTGGCTGGTAGGGGCAGTTCGGTTGCGGGACGAGGAGGAGTTTTATCATCTGTGCGGCTTTCGTCTGTTGCCTCACTACCAGTCGCTGGGATTGGGTTCACGGCTGTTGCAGCACGCCTGTCACGGCCTGGAGGACAAACCGGTAGTCTGTCAGGTACTGCCTTTCGAGAAACCCTTCTATCTCAAGGCCGGTTTTGCCGATATCTCCCTCACCCAATTGAGCGGGTCACTCTTCTCCCTTTATGAGCAACAGCAGCAGCAGGGTTATCAGGTGGAGCTGCTGGTACGGGATACCACCCAGCCCCTCCTGAATTGAGCGGGCTAGCGGGGTCTGGTCAGTAGGTGGATTTTACCCGGTGACAGCTCCAGCCCCAGCAGGTTCTCTTTCAGCCAGGCTTGTTGCGGATCCTTGTCATCCAGTCGGTAAACCGGTTTGCTCTCAAGACGCTTCTCCATGCTCTGCAGCAGCATGCCGAGCATCATGCCGAACTTTCTCTCTGCCGCCTCCGGTTCCAGCTTGTACTCCACCAGTTTCATGTTGTCGAGAAACAGCGCGCTCTGACTCTTGTCATAGCGGGGCCTCGCCTCATAGGTCATCTGCAGGCGGGCGTCATATTCGGTATTGTCGGGCAGGGCGATCTTGAGCTTGCCCTTGCCATAGACTCGGGCGGTGTCTGGTTGTTGACGGCCAATCTGGACATCGCTCTGCTCCAGCTTCACATGGGCCTTGATGATGCCCGGTAGTTCCAGCTGTTTGTCGACTTGCACTTGGGATTGCAGGTACTGATTGATCTGCTGCTCATTGATGTCATATGAGCCTTGGCCTAGCATGGCCAGGCTGAGCAGCATGGATTGCAGAATCATGGGGGCAACCTGATAGAATGGATTTGCCTTACAGCATACCATTCCTGACTGGCAGGATCTGCCGACCACTGTTTGTTGATGAGAAGGAGTTACCGTTGCTAAACGGTCTGGAACATGATCTTCACCTGCTGTTCTCCCGCTTTCTGGGCTGGCTGCTACTGCTTTTTCATACCGTTATCGTCGCGGGTGTGTCGTTTCGGGTGGTGATGAAGCGCCGTCCCATCGGGGTGTCGCTGGCCTGGCTGGCGCTGATCTACGCCATTCCGTTTGCCGGTGTCGGCTTTTACTTGCTGTTTGGTGAAATCAAGTTGGGGCGTCGACGTGCCGAGCGGGCACAGGCCATGTACCGCCCTTATGCTATCTGGATCCGTCAGTTGGCCCGCCTTTTCCCCCAGCATTGCTGCGAGGTGGGGGAGAAGGCCCAACCATTGCACGATCTAATCCAGGGGCGGCTGGCTATGCCCATGCTCTCAGGCAACCGGATGACTCTGCTCAGCCAACCTGACCAGATCCTGCATGAGATTGCCCAGGATATTCGCCGTTCTACCCTCTCCTGCTATCTGGAGTTCTATATCTGGCACCCCGGCGGTGATGCCGACGAGGTGTGCGAGGCACTAATGGACGTCGCGCTACGCGGCGTGGATTGTCGTTTGTTGCTCGATTCGGTGGGTAGCAAGCACTTCTTCCGCTCCGGGTGGCCGAAAAAGCTGCGCAAGGCGGGGGTCAAGCTGGTGGAGGTGCTGCCGGTCGGCGCCTGGCGCATCCCGTTCCAGCGGCAGGATTTACGGATGCACCGCAAGCTGGTGGTGATCGACGACAAGGTGGGCTATACCGGCTCCATGAACATGGTTGATCCGCGTTTCTTCAAGCAGGATGCCGGTGTTGGCCAGTGGGTCGACATCATGATCCGGGTGCAAGGTCCCATGGTACCGCTGATGTGGTCGATCTTCGTCTGGGACTGGGAGGTGGAGACCGGCGAGCGGCTGCTCGACAGTCTGCAGCATGAGCCGGAAGCTTGGCCCCAGACCAACTACCGCGCCCAGTTGATCCCGTCAGGCCCTTTCGTTGGTGGTGACTGTATTCAGCAGAGCCTGCTGCTGGCCATCTACCAGGCGCGCAGCCATCTGGTGCTGACGACCCCCTATTTTGTCCCGGACGATCCGCTGGCCGCCGCACTCAGTTCGGCTGCGGCGCGTGGGGTGCAGGTGCAGCTGGTATTGCCGGCACGTAACGACTCCATCATGGCCAACTATGCCTGCAACGCTTTTATGGAGGAGCTGCTGGAAGCGGGAGTGGAGATCTATCGCTACGATGCCGGCCTGCTCCATACCAAGAGCGTGCTGGTAGATGACGACTTTGCTTTGGTGGGCACGGTCAATCTCGACCGGCGCAGCCTCTGGCTCAACTTCGAGGTGACCTTGCTGGTGGACAACCCTTCTTTCGTGGCCCAGATGACCCGGCTGGTGCAGGGGTATATGGCGGAAGCCACCCCCATGACCCTTGCCAAATGGCAGGCGCGCCCCTGGTACAAGAAAGCGATGGAGAACATCTTCTATCTCTTCAGCCCCTTGCTGTGAGGTGATTACGAGCCACAAGAATGTTGGCTCGTCCTCTGATTGGACTTGCCTAGTCCCGAGTCCGCCCCGTAGAGTGCAGTGACAACTCCCTGGAGACACATGGATATATGAAAAAGATAGTGGCCCTCGCCGTGGGTGCGGCACTGGTTGGTGGTGGTCTGGCCGCGTGCTGGTACACGGGCAGCAGTTTCGACAACATCATGGCGGAGCAGATCGCCAAGGTGGAGGACGAAACCGGCATCGACATGCAGTGGCTGCCGGGCAGCAGTAACCTCTTTACCCGTGATGGCATCCTGAAGGTGGTGATCACGCCCGAGGAGCTGGCCTCCATCGACAGCGAGCTGGAAGGCAGCCAGCCCATCGAGTTACAACTGCTGGTCAAGAGCCGGATCCTGCCGCTCTATATCAAGAGCCACTTCCAGCTTGATACCCATAATGGCACCCTGGCGCCAGTTTTCACCGCACTGGGCATGGAGCAGTGGCAACTTGGTCTGGAGTCGGCAACCAGCCTCTGGACCCAAGCCAACAGCAGCCGATTCTGGGCCAATGAGTTCAAGGTAAAACAGGGGCTGGACGAGTTCAGCTTCCTGCCTCTGAACGGCGAGTTTCACGGCAATCTGGAGGGCAGTGGTCACCTCACCATGACCTGGCAGGGGATGACGGTTCATGAAGAGCAGAGCAAGATGGACTTGGTGCTGGCCGACCTGAAAGGGAGTGCCGATGTTGCCGAGATCAGCGGCGTCTTTCTCTCTCCACAGAGCGAGATGAGTCTCTCCGCCCTCACTCTGCAACTGCCTGACAGTGTTCGGGTTGCCCTGAAGGGGATGACGACCGAGACCCGTCTTACCGGCGATGATGCCCAGACTCTTTCCAGCAGCTATCAGATGAGCATTGCCAAGCTGGATCTGGAGAACGAGACCGACACCCTGGCGGTGACCGACAGCAAGTTGGCGCTCAACCTCAACGGTCTGGATCTGGAAGGGTATCAGGGGCTGCAGGCCGCTGGTGGCAAGGGAGTTGAAGATGCCGCTATTCAGCAGGCGCTGGATAAGATGCTCAAACGTGGCGCGACCCTTGAACTGGCCGATCTCAGCGCCAAGCTCAACGGTGAGGTGGTGACCATGAAGGGGGACGTGAAGCTGGCCTCCACCTCGCTGGAGCAGCTGTTCAACAGCGACACAGGGATGCAGGCCCTCAGCGGCGTGCTGCATGCCAGCCTCAGCGACAAGCTGGGCAAGGCGGTACCGCAATTGGCCCCCATGCTCGATCAGCTGACCCTCATGGGTTATCTGAAGGCCGACAAGCAAGCGCTGACCTCCGAGCTGAAGCTGGAGAAGGGCGCGGTGACGGTAAACAATCTGTCGCTCTGATGCATGGTGTAGAAACAACAACGGCTCCCGCGGGAGCCGTTGTTGTTGCTGGCGTTTGCATACGTGCCACGTGGACGGATTACTTGAAGACTACCGTCTTGTTGCCGTAGACGAACACCCGCTCGTTCAGTACCAGCTCCAGCGCGCGGCTCAGCACCGATTTCTCTACATCCCGGCCCGCCTTGGCCATGTCGTCCGCACTGAAGGCGTGACCGACGTGGATCACGTCCTGTTCGACGATGGGACCCTCATCCAGATCGTCAGTCACGAAGTGGGCGGTGGCACCGATCAGCTTGACCCCGCGATCGAATGCCTGCCGGTAGGGGCGGGCACCGATGAAAGCGGGCAGGAAGGAGTGGTGGATGTTGAGGATCTTGCGCGGGTAGGCCTCGACGAAGCTCGGTGTCAGCACCCGCATGTACTTGGCCAGGATCACATAGTCAGGCTCATAGCCGTCGATGATGGCGCGAACCTGCTCCTCATGCTCTGTCCGGCTCAGACCCTCGTGACTGACGGTGTGGAACGGGATATCGAATTTACCGGTGAGCTCGGCCAGGGTGTCGTAGTTGCCGATCACCGCGACGATATCCATATCCAGCGCGCCCGCGTAGTTCTTCATTAGAATATCGCCGAGGCAGTGGGTCTCCTTGGTCACCAGGATAACGATACGCTTCTTGCCCGCCTTGACCAGACGGCGCTGGGCTCCGGTGGGCAGGGCATCATCAAGGTCGGCCAGCAGGGTCTCGTCGTTGAAGCGCCCTTCCAGCTCGGTACGCATAAAGAAGCGGCCATTCTCGTGATCCACAAACTCATCGTTCTTGATGATGTTGAGCTGATGCTTGTAGCAGATGTTGGTGATCTTGGCGATGAGCCCTTTGGCATCCGGGCAATCCGTGAGCAGTATTTTCTTTTCCATCTCTGTCATTTTCCGTTTGTGGTGTTGGCGCTACTGTCTGCGCCGGCAGCGTTGTTCAGGCTCTCTTTTCGGGCCCTGTTTTTTGTTTCGGGAACTATGCCATAAACCGATCCGCGCCATAAAGAAATTCGCCAGTCGCCAGTCACAGTCTTTCGCGCTGGCGAACGGGTTGAAGAGCGCGATCCTGGGCGCAATGTTGAAACGCTTTTCAGCCAGCGGGGATTTTGGCTGGTATCTGCAACCGTTTTTCTTTAGGCTGTCTGCGCTTATTCTCAGGGCGGGGTGCAATTCCCCACCGGCGGTATCCTGATTGACTCGGGGAGCCCGCGAGCGCCCGACTTGGCTGATTGCCGGGTTGGGGTCAGCAGATCCGGTGAGATGCCGGAGCCGACGGTCATAGTCCGGATGAAAGAGGATAAGACAGACATTGCCGCGTTGGCCCTAGTGGGCTGGCCGCTGCATGCTCATCTCTGTCTGCCTTTCCATGCCCTGATTCTGGTCCTTGTCTTGTTTAGGAGTTTTACCATGAATCAGTCTCTACTCAGTGAATTCGGTGATCCCATTGCCCGCGTCGAAGCTGCCCTAACGGCTTTACGTGCCGGAGGCGGCGTGCTGGTGGCCGACGATGAAGATCGGGAGAATGAGGGTGACCTCATTTTCGCAGCACAATCCATGACCAATGAACAGATGGCGCTGATGATCCGCGAGTGCTCCGGCATCGTTTGCCTCTGCCTGCCCGACGAGCGGGTTCGCCAGCTGGAACTACCGATGATGGTGGAGGCCAACTCCAGCCACTACCAGACCGCGTTTACTGTCACGATAGAAGCGGCGCAGGGGGTCACGACCGGCGTCTCGGCTGCTGATCGCATCACCACTATCCGCGCCGCCATTGCCGACGGTGCCAAGCCCGGTGATCTGCACCGCCCGGGTCACGTTTTCCCGCTGCGGGCGCGAACCGGTGGGGTGCTTACTCGCCGCGGTCACACCGAAGCCACGGTCGATCTGATGCAGCTGGCCGGCCTCAAACCGTTCGGTGTGCTGTGCGAACTGACCAAGGAAGATGGCTCGATGGCCCGTCTGCCGGACCTGGTGGCATTTGGCCGCAAACAGCGGATGCCAGTGCTGACCATCGAGGATCTGGTGCAATATCGTCAGTTGTTGTCAGAACGTACAGCCTGAGCTTCATACGAAATTGTAATAAGGCAAAAATTTGGTTAACCTTTGTCCGTGTCCTCACCATGTGGCACTCATTTTTTAGACGAGTCTGGACAAAAAATGTCCGCTCAAAAAAAAATGAGGGTTTTAATGCATTTATCTGTGGTGAGGGCTATGCAAAGTATTATTTTTTTGTGCCATAATCACGCCGCTTGCTAAACGTCTGGCGAGTTCAAGGGAGCTTTAAAAATGAAAAAATTGTTGTTGGTAGGTGTTGTTGGTCTGTCCGCTCTGCTGGGTGGTTGTGCAAACACTAGCGAACTGGAAACTTCCGTTCAGAATCTGTCTAACAAAGTTGACCAGCTGGCTCAAGATGTTAGCGCAGTTCGTGCTGATCAGTCCAAAATCGCTGCTGATGTTGCCGAAGCCAAGCAAGAAGCTATGCGTGCTAACCAGCGCATCGACAACATGGCTACTTCCTACAAGAAGTAATCCATGCGAAAAAAATGGCGCAGTTTTGCGCCATTTTTTTTTGCCCAAAATTCACCGTTTCTACACTATACCCACAGCGCCTTCTTCGTACTTGACCCATGAGGTCATGCCGGTCTCCCGGCACTCCCCCATCATTACCAGACAGTTACTATCCGATCAGTAGAGCAGACTATAGAGTTTGCGACGATAGCTCTGCGCCGCCGGTGTGCTGCCCATGGTCGCCAGAATATCAAGATAGGTCTTTCTGGCATCGCCGAATGCTAAGTCCCGTTTGAGGATCGCTAGCAGCAGTTCTAATGCATCTTCCTGACGGCCAGCCTGGTTGTATTGCACCGCCAGTTCTTGTGCCAGGCCAAAATCATCGGGTTGTTCTGCATGGCGGGCTTCCAGCGCACGCAGTTCCGGGCTGTCTGCTGCTTGCAGGGCCAGCGCCAGCCGTGAGCTCAGGGCATGGAAGTGACCATCCTGCGCTACCATCGGGATGGTGCCGAGGCGCTCCTGCGCTTCATCCAGCAGGTTGAGGTCGAGCGCAGCTTGAATGAGCCACAGGCTGATGTCGTGGCGTTCAGGGGCCAGCTGGTGTGCCTTGGTCAGATGGGCATAGGCGATGCTGGGCTGCTCGTCAGCCAGTGCCTGTTGCCCCTTGGCCAGCAACTCTTCCTCTTCTTTGGGGGCGAAGGCGGAGAAATACTGGCGCAGGGTGGCTTCATCCTGCGGCCCTTCGATGATCCCCTGTTCGTCAGGGCGACCCTGATGGAACAGCACCAGCGCCGGTAGGGCGCGCAGGCCGAGCTGACTGGCCAGCGGTTGCAGCTGGGGATCGTTCATATCCACCTTGGTCAGGGTGACCTGCTCATTGGCGGGCCCAACCAGTGATTCGATCAGCGGTGTCATCCCCTGGCACTCCGGCATCTGCGGAGCATGGAAATAGATGACGACCGGTTTCTTCATGGACGCATCGATAAGTTCAGCGTGAAAATTCTGGGGAGTAATGTCGACGATCATGAGTTGGACTCTTCAGAAAGGGTGTTGAGTAACATGGGGTTAAGCGAGTGGCAATTCAAGCGCTCATCCAGCCGGTAAAAGGTCACGGGGGCTGCCGTCGCCGCGAGACTGAGCCAGCCGCTGGCAAAGGGCCAATCCTGTACCTGATAAGGGGTGTCATCGAGTCGGTTGTCGAGTCGCCATCCTTCCTCCGGGAGAAACCGTACCTTCTCCAGTCCCGCCGCTATGCCGCCACCGTGGGCTTTCAGTACCGCCTCCTTGCGCGACCAGAGCCGGTAGAAGGCACTCTCCTGCTCTTGGGCAGGCAGTGCGCAGAGCCACTCATATTCACTCTGTGCATAAAACCGGCGGGCCAGGGGGAGGGGATGATGCCGCCGTTTGCCCAGTTCGATATCCACCCCAAGCGGCCCATGCGGGCAGAGCGCCAACACCAGCCAGCTGCCACTGTGGCTCAGATTGAACTGCCAAGCATCATCATGCAGTCGGGGCTTGCCGTGGGGGCCGTTGCAAAATTGCAGACTGGCGGCAGGTTGTTGCAGCCGCTCAGCCAATAGCTGGCGTAGCAGGGCGCGGCTCACCAGATATTCCTGACGCCGTTCAGGATGGGTCATGGCTTGCCAGATATGCTGCTCATCGGTTGACAGCCATTCAGGCAATTGAGCAAGCAGTTCCTGGCATACCCTGGCCGGTTTTAACAAAAAAAGATCGGTTTCGATCATGATTTTTCACTTTAAAAAGGTGCTGAAGCAGGGATAAAAGCCAGTTATCTATGAGGCTCAAGGCTCTTTTTGCGATTGTATATTGTTTGGGCATGATCACATTAATTATGAAAAATCGTGCATTTCCTTGCAAAAATGTGAGCTTGATAGGGATTTTCACTTGCCTCGATAGAATTCTTGGATATAGTCGGGTGCTGTTGCCTTATAAATTGCCCTTTGGGGCCGTATTTTAACAAGATTTACTATTTAGCGGGGATAAAGGATTGCGCCACCTGATGCTACTGCTGGTCGCGCTCGGAATGGTGGGTTGTGCCTCGGCACCCCAACCCGAGGTCGCGAGCAAGATCGAAGTTTCCATGGTTGAACCTGTCATCGAACCGGAAGCTTCCCAGACACCCGATGTGAATGAAATCCTGACTGTATATAAAGAGTGGCGTGGTGTTCCGTACCGTATGGGTGGCAGCAGCCAGCGCGGTATCGACTGTTCCGCCTTTGCCCGTGAAGTGTTCCGCAATGCCGTCGGTATCGAATTACCCCGCGATACCCGCTCCCAAGTCCACGAAGGGACGCGCGTTTCCAAGCAGGATCTGGTCGAGGGTGACCTAGTCTTCTTCAAAATCAATCGTCGTCTCAACCACGTTGGTATCTATGTCGGCAATGGTGAATTCATCCACGCCTCGACTCGCGCCGGTGTGACACGCTCCAAGCTGGATAGCCAATATTGGCGCAACAAGTTCTGGCAAGCTCGCCGGATCGATATCTGAGTCAGGCTGGACAAACGGCTCGCAGTACGGACTGTTTTTCCAACCTCACTTGAACCGGGCTCGATAGCCCGGTTTTTTATTGCCCTCGTTTAGACTTTCCCGAGTCAAATCACTATAGTGTGGGCCCGTTTTCTTCGGCAGGCTCAGCATGAAACCCCGCATCCCATCAGCCGGTGGCCCCAAGTCGGGCGACCGCAAATCCGGACTTCACTCCCGTAATCGCCATCAGGCGGGTTACGACTTTGAGGCGCTCTGCCTGCGAACTCCCGAGTTGGCTGCCCACGTCTTTATCAATGACTACGGCACCCGCACCATCGATTTTGCCGCTCCCGATGCAGTGAAGACTCTCAATCGCGCCCTGCTGGCCCATCACTACGGGATTGCCCACTGGGACTTGCCTGCCGGTTACCTCTGCCCACCCATCCCGGGACGGGTGGACTACCTGCACTGGGCGGCCGACCTGCTGGCCGAGAGCGCAGGCCAGCTCCCTACCGGCAAGGGGGTGAGGGTGCTGGATATCGGGGTAGGGGCAAACTGCATCTATCCGCTGCTGGGGGCCCGCGAATATGGCTGGCGTTTTGTGGGATCGGATATCGATCCGGTCTCGGTCAAGGCGGCCACCCTGCTGGCCAGGAGCAACGGACTCGGCAGCCAGATTGAGTGCCGCCTGCAGGGTAACCCCAACCATGTGTTTCGCGGCATCATAGGGCCAAAGGAGCGCTTCGCCCTGACGCTGTGCAATCCGCCGTTCCATGCGTCGCTGGAGGAGGCAAGCAGGGGAACGGAGCGCAAGCTGCGCAATCTGGGCAAGGAGGTGACAGGCGCCCCTGTGCTCAACTTCGGCGGCCAGAAGGCCGAGCTCTGGTGCGAAGGGGGTGAGGCGGCGTTTCTGGCCAATATGGTTGCCCAGAGCAAGGAGTTTGCCACTCAGTGCCTCTGGTTCAGCTCGCTGGTGTCGAAAAAAGAGAATCTGCCGGGGGCGAAAAAGGCATTGAACCGGGTGGGGGCGCGTCAGGTACGGGTGATCGACATGGCGCAGGGCAACAAGGTGAGCCGGATCCTCGCCTGGTCCTTTCTGGATGAAGAGGGATTGCGTAGCGGCTGGTCGAGCGCGCGCTGACCTACACCACAAGGCCCGACGAGGGCCTTTTTTCATAACGACCCCGATGAATTTCCCCTGCTGGCGGCATCTCTGGCAATCGTTTTCCTCATTGGCAGATCGTGCTGGTTTACATTGTGTAAGTAGTTACTTCCGCCTTGGTACAGGTGTGCGCCGAGATTTTTTTGCACTTACAGCTGAAACTTTAATAAAATAGGACTGGTTAGACCTCTTTACAGGCAATGAATCACATAGGGATCGGAACATGAAAGTTGTCGATTTTCTGAAGCGCAAGCGCGAAATTCTGGCGCAGCACCCCTTTGAGCTCAAGGATTGGCTCTCACCGGCGATCCGCGACTACTGGCGTGAGTTTCAGCAAAAGGCACATCTTCATCCTTTGCTGGGTCGTGTACTGGACTTGCAAACCGAGACCCAGAGCGAGCAGCAACAGGATGCTGCAACCGTGGCTCGGGTTGCCAACGGTCAGCCTGCAGTCGCTCAGGAACCCGCAGTTGAGCTGGGGGCCGAGGCGGCCGAGCTCTATGCCGCCCTGCAGGCCCGCATTGGTGAAGAGACCCATGTCGGCGAGTGGCTGCACGTCAGCCAGCAGATGATCGATCAGTTTGCTGCCGTGACCGGGGATCACCAGTGGATCCACACCAATCCGGAGCGTGCTGCCGCCGAGTCCCCCTTCAAGACCACCATCGCCCACGGTTTCCTGACTCTGGCGTTGCTACCGCAGTTGACCGGCTCGGTCGATGAGTCCACCCCCGAGTTCCCGACTGCCCGTATGGTGGTGAACTTCGGGCTGGATCAGGTACGTTTCCCGTACCCCATCAAGGTTGATAGCAACATCCGCGCCCGCACCAAGCTGGCCCGTGTCACCCCCATCAAGGGTGGGTTGGAACTGCTCAAAGAGATCAAGGTAGAGATCGAAGGGATCCGCCGCCCGGGTTGCGTCATCGAATCGGTGACTCGCATCTACTTCTGAGCCCCCTCATTGGCATCACTGTGAAACGGGCTCGCTGTCGTGTTCAACGAACAGCGGGCCCGTTTTTTTGCCTATTTGTTGCCAGTTGTGAGGAGCCAGCCATGGTGTGCCGACTCCAGCTTGATATGACTCACAAAACCGTGCGCCGTGCAGTTAGCCAGCTCTCATTTTGGCGAGTTGGCCGCGTGAGGCGATAGCATGTTATGCCACTATTGGCTTCTTACTCCCGATCCTGGAGACAATAGTGCCCATCAATCACAAGATTATTCTGCCGTTGCTGCTTAGCCTCGCCATCCTGCTGATCCCGACCAACTGGATCCCGCTGGAGGGGATCACCGTCATCGAGCAGCGGGTCGTGGCTATTTTCGTGCTGGCTGCCCTCTGCTGGATCCTGGAGCCCATCCCTATCTTTGCTACCTCGGTGCTGATCATCGTGCTGGAACTGCTGCTGCTCTCCGACAGGGGGCTCTGGTTCATGACTGCCGACAAGGCCGAGCCGGGCTTTGGGGAGCTGCTCAAGTCCACCGAGGTGATGGCGACCTTTGCCTCTCCGGTTATCATGCTGTTTCTCGGTGGCTTTTTCCTCGCCATTGCGGCGACCAAATACCATCTGGACGTCAATCTGGCGCGGGTATTGCTGCGCCCGTTCGGTCAGGATCCCCGGATCGTCATGCTGGGGCTGATGTTGATCACCGCCACCTTCTCCATGTTTATGAGCAATACCGCCACCACCGCCATGATGTTGGCCATCCTTACCCCGGTGCTGGCGGCGTTTCCCGACAAGGACCCGGCCAAAATCGGCTTTGTGCTGGCCATTCCGCTGGCGGCCAACCTCGGCGGGATCGGCACCCCCATCGGCACCCCGCCCAACGCGGTGGCGCTCAAATACCTGACCGGCGAGCATGCCATCTCGTTCGGCCAGTGGATGGGATTTGCGGTGCCCTTCGTGGTGCTGCTGTTGCTGCTCGGCTGGTTCTTGCTGGGGCGTTTCTTCCCGAGCTCCCTCAAGCGGATGGATCTCAAGATTGAGGGGCGCTTTATGCAGACCCCTCGCGCCTGGGTGGTCTACCTCACCTTTATCACCACCATAGTGCTCTGGCTGCTGGGGGATCTGCACGGCATGAGCTCCTATGTGGTCGCCATGATCCCGGTGGCGGTGTTCCTGACCACCGGCATCATCACCAAGGACGATCTGCACAAGATCTCCCTCGACGTGCTCTGGCTGGTATCGGGCGGTATCGCGCTGGGGCTGGCGCTGGAGGACTCCGGGTTGGCCGAGCGGCTCATCACCCATATTCCGTTCCACGAGTACTCCACGCTGGCGGTACTGGTCGGCGCCTGTCTGCTGGCAGTGGTGATGGCCAACTTTATGTCCAATACCGCAACCGCCAATCTGCTGCTGCCACTGGTGGCGGCACTGGCGGTCAGCATGCCGGAGTTGGCCGAGTGGGGCGGCAGTCACACCCTGATCCTGGCGGTCACCATTTCGGTCTCGCTCGGGATGTCGCTGCCCATCAGTACCCCGCCCAATGCGCTGGCCCACGCCACCGGTCTGGTGGAGAGTCACCAGATGGTGCGCATCGGCGTCATCATGGGGTTGGTCGGTACCCTGTTGGCGATGGTATGGATCTACCAGATTGCCGCTTGGGGGCTGATCTAGCGAGCCTGTCTGCTTGAAGCAAAGAGGAGCCGATTTGGCTCCTCTTTGCGTGTTGGGGTGGGGGGGCTAGAAACTGGCGCCAAGGCTGAGCAGGTGTCTTAATTCGCTCTCCCGGGGTTCCGGGCTGCCTGTGTCGACAAGGATGTCAGCATCTTCCCAATCCAGTTCACTCGACCAGGAGAGTCGCAGATGGTCGTTGAAGTAGTAGCGCAATCCTATGCTGCCTTTCAGGTCCTGATTACGGGTGAAATAGGGGGAGGCTTGTGCCAGATATTTCAGATAGCGCCCCTGGCTGAACAGCTCCATTTTCTCCTGCCAGAGGGAGAAAGGTTGGCGATAATCCCAGTTAAAACCGGCGAAGGGGTAGTCAATGACCCGTTCACCCAGAAAAATCTTGGGAACCTCGCTATCTTCACGGAAGTAGAGTCGGCTTAATCCCCCTTGGGCCATCAGCTCCAGTCGGCGGCGTTTATCGTTCCAGAAGCGATAGCCAGGCCCCGAGCCATAGTCCATGTAGAGATAGCGATCTTTATCCAGCATGTCATATTCGGCATCGAGTGAGGTGCGCAAGAACCACTGCTGGTTGAAGAAATAGTCCAGCGTAGGGTTGAGCTGATAATCATGGCTGTCGGTGACGTTGTCAGCAGTCTCATAGGTATATTCACCGGAGAAGCTGTAACGCCAGTCCAGATTGGCCAGCTCGCTTTTCCACTTGAGGTTGACGTTGTTGGTCTGCTTGTCATTCTGTTTGAGTTTGACATTGAGATCGCCGCTGCCGGTCCAGAGCCAGGCGTTGCGTTCATCCTGGTCATCCTCGAACAGCTTGAGCCCACCCTTTGCCGTTGCCTTGGGTTTGTCCTCTTTATCGATGCGCCAGCGTTTGATGGCCTCCCGCTGGACGGTGACTGCGCCGCTGTAGGGCAGGGCGATGCGCACCGACTGTTTTGTCACCTCCTCTATGTTGCCGGTCAGACGATCGCCATTGTTCATCCAGAGGATGTCCTGGGCCCACAAGGCGTGACAAGCCAACAGGAGTAGGAGAGGCAGGAATTTCATGAGGTAAGGTGACTCCGGTGCGACTCGGGCGCTGATGACTTAACCACTGACAAGTTGGCTGCTGATGGGGCGGGGCAGGCCATTTTTGCGCTCCAGCGCCGCCGTCACCTCATCCTGCATTACGTCAGGTGCGCTGATAAAGCTCTCTATGGCCGGAGATAGTACCAGCGGGGCGCCATTTTCAAGCTCCTCTTCGGTGCGGGAGAGCGGGGAGTGCACCTCCAGCCAGCGCCGACCATCCGGTTCGATGGCGACCTTGACCGGTTGATTAATGACCCGCACCGGCGTGCCGATCGGCACAATCTTGAACAGGGCCTCGATATCGTCAGGTCGCAGCCGGATGCAGCCTGCACTTACCCGCAGGCCAACGCCAAAATCCTTGTTGGTGCCGTGGATCAGGTAGTCGCGCTTGCCATAGCCAAGGCGCATGGCGAACTTGCCGAGGGGATTCTCCGGGCCGGGGGGCACCACGGCGGGCAGGGTGATCCCTTTTTGTTCCAGCCAGGATTTGCGCACCATGGGGCCGGGCACCCAGGTCGGGTTGGGATTCTTCTCGATGACCGTCGTGGTCATCTCCGGAGTCTCACGGCCGATATCACCAATCCCGATGGGCAGCACGATGACCTCGTTCTTCCCTTTGGGGAAGTAGTAGAGGCGCAGTTCGGGCAGATTGATGACGATCCCCTCGCGAGGCACATCGGGCAGCAGCATCTGGGTGGGCAGCGTCAAGCGGGTACCCGGCTTGGGTAAATAGGGATCTACACCAGGATTTGCCTCAAGTAGCGCCAAAAATCCAATTTGCGTATTTTTGCCAACCAGTTCCAGATGTTCATTCTGCTGGATGATGTAATCCTCCAGCTCACCGATAAGGCGACTCCCGACAGGTGGCAGCGGGTAGCGTTTGGCCTCTGCCGGCGTGGCGCAGAGCAGGATCGCAGCCAACAGCAGGGACAGTGTGGGCGTTATGGAGAGAGGCATGATTTTTGGCAATCGCATAGGGGGATCCATCGGTTCAATCGGGGCGGCATCTCATCAACACTGCCGCCAGGATGGCGCGATTGTTCCTCAATCAGCCCATGATTACCAGCGATCTCATGTGCCATCAGGGGGGCAGGGATACATAAGAAACCGGAAAAAATCGGCAGTAATACGCTTTTTGGCGCTCAAAAAGGGAAAAGAGGGATATAGGGGGGTATACGACAGCTTCGACAATAGTCATGGTAGCTGGTAAGCGGATTATCGTCTGGAATGAAAGCTGAACGATGGACGACATGGACAAGTGTCTTGCGACTTGGTCGGGGTGTCAGGCAAGTGAAGGACACAAACAATAGGAGCTGGCGGTC
The DNA here is from genome assembly GCF_049170575.1 of Aeromonas sp. 604282. Lineage (NCBI taxonomy): Bacteria > Pseudomonadati > Pseudomonadota > Gammaproteobacteria > Aeromonadales > Aeromonadaceae > Aeromonas > Aeromonas sp. 604282. The sequence goes on from NZ_JAAKMV010000003.1 coordinate 254,569, forward strand.
AGCGAATACTCACTCTCAATGAGAAGCGCGGGCAGGCGTATTGGAAGGGGCTAATGGTACTCAGGGGATTCGCAGGGGGTCACAGGCTGAACCTACTTCCAGATAACAGATCCAGCCACTTGATATCTAACAAATTTTTATTGCATCCTCGGCACAGCTCGGGTAAAAATCTCTTCCCACGGAGAGATGCCGGAGTGGCCGAACGGGATTGACTCGAAATCAATTGTGGCAGCAATGCCACCCAGGGTTCGAATCCCTGTCTCTCCGCCAAACACTGAGCTCAACCTTTTGATTAGATTGGGCTTTTCATTTTTTTCTCTTTTCTTGGTATGCCATGCGCTATGCCATTGTGCGTTGGCTGTCCTACCCCTTGATCACACCGTTTGGACAGGTCATTACTACTACTGTAGTGGTCTAATCATCACGGACACCATTTTAGGTGGTACAAGTCACCACCATGACCTGAGGTGTTCAATGACAAGGTCACGTCGCTCATTTACTGCCAAATTCAAACTCGATGCCGCATCCCTGCTATTCGACCAAGGATATTCTGTCCCCGAAGCAAGCCGTTCACTGGATGTCGGTGACACTTTGCTTCGTCGCTGGGTTCAGCAACTGCAATCCGAACGCTGTGGTACAACCCCAATTAATAAAGCACTGACTCCAAAGCAGCAGAAAATTCAGGAGCTGGAAGCCCGTATCCATCGACTCGAACGTGAAAGGATATTCTAAAAAAAGCTACTGCTCTTTTGATGGCAGACGAGTTCACACGTACGCGCTGATAGACCGATTAAGGTAGCAAGCCCCCATCACCCTGGTCTGCTGCGCTTTCGATGTTCCCACCTCCTGTTTTTACGATTATCTGGCACGCAGGTGGACGATTAACCGTGAACGCATGCAGCAGCGTTGTGAGTGGTGCCGTTTGTTCAAAGAGAGCCGGGATTCCGCAGGCTGCCGCGCCTTGATGTCGATGATGCGAGAGCTGGGATATCAGATTGGCCGGTTCAAAGTCCGTAACCTGATGAAGGAACCCAGGTTGGCATCCAAACAGCTGGGCATACACCGTTATAAGCTGGCACTGTCTGAACGACCGGACATTCCCAATCTGCAGGCCCGCGAATTTGATGTCCAGCAATCCAATCAGGTGTGGTGTGGCGATATCACCTACGTCTGGTCAGGTGGTCGTTGGCATTACCTGGCAGGGGTTCTTGACCTGTACACCCGATGGGTTGTTGGATGGGCGATGTCAGATAAGCTCTGATGCAGAGCTGGCCATCAAAGCAATGGAGATGGCGTATCAGCAGCGGGGTTGCCCATCAGGAGTGTTGTTTCACTCCGACCAGGGCAGCCGGGCATTTCGGCAACGACTGTGGCGCTATCGCATGACCAAGAGCATGAGTCATCGTGGTAACTGCTGGGATAACGCCCCGATGGAGCGGTTGTTCCGAAGCCTGAAGTCAGAGTGGCTTCCTGCGACGGGTTACGTGAGTCTGCGGGAAGCGAAGCGGGATATCAGTTATTACCTGATGGATTACTACAACTGGCAGCGTCCACATCGCCACCATGATGGGATACCGTCAGCAAAAGCCGAGATTCGACCTAACCAAGAGTCCGGATTTAGTTGACCACTACAGTTTTCTATTTTCTGGCGATGCACGCCCTTTTCATAGGAAGCCCGATAATTACTCGCGCTTTGTTTATAAAGTTTCTTTTCCGCGAGTAAGTCACTGCTGATGTATTGTTCAATCGGAAGCGTTTACCAGAGTGGATCAATATCCGATTAGTGGTGACACAGAATTATACTAAAGTGAAGTAGCATGCTGATAAAACTTGAAATTATTTGTTAGTATTTTTTTGATCTTAAAAATATATTAGGGGTATAGGGGCGCTCATGGACTGATATCGCAGCAAACCTGAACTCAAACTGTATTATGAACAGGTTGAACTGTGATGACCATCGCATTTTTGAGTGCTGGTTAAATAAGTATGCCTGATGTAGCGGGTCTCGATTTGGTCTATTTTTATTATTTTTATAGCTTGCATGAAGAGAAATATTATATATATCAGGCTGATACCATGGATGGGGATTTAAATTAATTAAATTTATTATTTATTTATTGCGATTTTAAAACTTAATATATAGATCTCAAATGCAGCCCCTCATATATAGTCCTGCCGCTAAAGATATACTCAAGGGTCTATTTATGAGTTTCACACCAAGTAAAGTCCATCAACGCGTCTGGACTTATCTCTTTTTAGGACAGCAGGCATTATTTCCTGTGGCTTATGCGGCTGGGCAACTCTCCATGTACGCCGCCGAGCAACCTGAACTTATCCGCTATCAGATCGCAAAGGGAGATACGCTTGGTTCAGTCTCACGCCAGTTTGGCACAACCCCTCACCAACTGTTGGCATTAAATGGCAACCTGACGCTAAACGGCCCTCATTTGCCGGTAGGTGACACTATCAGTTTACCGCGTCCGTCCGTTTTGCCTGCGCTGTCAGGCACCAATCCACTGCATTTGACGGCGCATACGCCAACCCCTGTGGATGTCGAGCAGAAGGTGGCCGAGCAGGCTGCCCGCTTGGGACAGCTGTTTTCGCCTGCCGAGTCAGATATGTCGGTAGATCAGGAAAACCACAGTGAATTGGTTAAGGGGTTTAAACGAAGTCTGCGACATCTACCGCCTTCCGCACAGAGCGTGACACAGGATTCGACTGCACCGCATCATGGGCCAGAACAAGAGAAGCAGTATTGGCGTCAACAACTGGTCACCCATTTTGAAGAGGAGGCCAATGCCTATGCATCATCCTTGCTAGGGGCGGTGGGTACAGCCAGAACCCGGGTGACGCTGGATGACGATTTCAATATGGTCACTGCCGAGGCTGATCTCTTGTTGCCGCTTGCGGAAGAGCAGCAGACCCTGCTGTTTACCCAGTTTGGTCTACGCCGAAATGGGCAGGCGCGCACCATTGCCAATCTGGGTGTGGGCCAGCGTCATTTCCTCGACCGCTGGATGCTGGGTTACAACCTGTTTGCTGATTATGACCTGACCAATCGGCACTGGCGTGCGGGAGTCGGGGCTGAGGCGTGGCGTGACTATCTCAAGTGGGGCGCCAACTTTTATACCCCGCTGAGCAGTTGGCGTGACTCCCAACGGTTTGAGGGGATGGAAGAGCGCGCAGCCCGCGGCATGGATGTGCGTCTTGAGGCCTTTCTGCCGGCCTATCCGCAATGGAGTGCATCGCTCACTGCCGAGCAGTATTTGGGGGAGCGGGTTGACTTGCTGGGCGCAGATCAGCTTGAGCGCGATCCGCATGCCATCACTGCCGGTCTGCACTATAACCCCTTCCCGTTACTCAAGATGGATGTCGAGCAAGTTGAAGCGAGCGGCAGGCAACATGACACCCGCTTTACGCTGGGGCTGGAGTGGAAGCTGGGGGCAACGCTCTCGGAAATGCTGAATCCGTCCCGTGTCGACAAGTCGCTGGCGGGTATGCGCCACGATCTGGTTGAGCGTAACAATGACATGGTACTTGAGTATCGCGACAAGGTACTCCTCAAGGCCTCTCTCAACGACCAATATTCTGCGGGAGAGGGGCAAGCCCTGACCTTGACGCTCAACATTCAGCATTCCCGCCAGATAGCCTCCATCCAGTGGTTTGGCGAGATCCTGGGGCTCAGTGGACTTGGCCCTGCCGATACGGTTGGGCAGGACAAACGTTCCCTCACACTTCCAACCTTACCCATCTATCGCATTGGTCAATCCAATCAATATCCGATCGTTGCCATCGTCACCGACATTGATGGCCATGAAGCCATTGCGGAAGGGGTTGTTGCCGTTTCGGAAGACTCAGGGCTGCAACCAGCTATCCAGTTGGCAGAACACTTTGTTCAACTTCGCCCCGGTGCTCACTACCAAGTTGATTGGGGGGTTGTTGACCCCCGTCAGAAGCCCTCCAAAGCACGCAATGCGATCCCGATTGAGAGTATTGAGGGGGATGTTGAAGCGGACCGCGATGGTTATCAGTACCGCTATCGCCTGACATTTCAGGGGCCTGCACAAGTACTGAGGGGGCGTGAGCTGGTTGCTCCCGGGCAACCCAACCCCGGCACTCGTTATCGCCTGGATGTCGAGGTCACCTTCCCCAGTGGCCATGTGGCGAATGACAGCATGGAGTTTGAGTTTATTGATGACGCAAAGGTGCCGGGGGCCCCGACGTTGACCGCGACCGACAGCAATGGTGACGACAAGCCGGAAGTCAGTGGCAAGGCAGAGCCGGAGAGCACGGTGACCATTACCTGGCCGGATGGCTCGACCAGCACAACGACCGCGGACGTGGATGGCAACTACAGCCTGGAAGCCCCGACGGTGCAGGGGAGTGGCACCATTACCGCCACGGCTACCGACAAGAACGGCAATACGGGGCCGGCTACCAGCGTGAACTACACCGACTCAACGGCGCCGGGGGCCCCGACGTTGGCTGCGACAGATCGCAACAGCGACAACAAGCCGGAGGTCAGTGGCAAGGCAGAGCCGGAGAGCACGGTGACCATTACCTGGCCGGATGGCACGACCAGCACCACGACCGCGGACGTGGATGGCAACTACACCCTGGAAGCTCCGACGGTGCAGGGGAGTGGCACCATTACCGCCACGGCTACCGACAAGAGCGGCAACACGGGGCCGGCTAGCAGTGTGAATTACCTCACGAGCTTGATGGGAGTGACGATTACCGGGCTGGTTAACGGCTTCCCTCAGGTGGGCTCTGTACTGACGGCCGTGCCTGACTGCGGCTCGAGCGCGTGCCGTGCAGGACTGACCTGGCAGTGGCAGGTCGAGGAGGGGGTCGGTACTGGACGTTTTGTGGATATCGCTGGGGCGACCAGCGTGACCTATTTACCCGTGCGAGAGGATCAGAAGAAACGGGTGCGCGTCATTGTTGCGGCGCTGTGAGCATCCGGAGTGGCGTTTATCGACGCCATGTAAGTCATTTTTTGTAGCCAAAAGGAAGAGAGCAAGTGATGAGAAAGCAAAAAATCGCGGTATCGATCGCAATGGTAATGTGGGGGGTAGCCAGTGGCGCCAGCGCGCTGACGTCGGCTCCAACCGATACCGTGAAGGGGCGACCCCCAACGTTGACTGGAGTGTCATTCAACTATGTCGATGTCAACAACAACGGTCGAGTGGATGTAGGTGACAGCCTCAAAATTGAAGAACAAGGTTTTGATGATCCGGATATGGATGCTCAAGCACCGAGTGAGTACAAGTGGTATCGCGATGGCATTGATATGGGGGTAACCGGTGATAGTTATACCCTGACTTTGGCAGATCTTGGTACCCAAATCACAGCAGGAGTAATTCCGCAAACCGATGCAACCACGACAGACCCTTATCAGGGGAATGAAGTTGCGGCGGCGGGGGGCTCTCCTGATGGCGATGGTTCTGTTGATGTGGTTGATCCCAATGAGGTGGATGCCGTCGAGATCGTCATTGCGGCCACTGACGCTGCGCTTGGTGGCAATCCGATTGTCTCGACCGAACTCAGGGCCAAGGTCACTACCAGTGCCGGTGGGGTTGGGGTGGCGAGTGATTACAACTACACATGGCAAATTGAGGATGGTGCAGGTGGCAACTACATCAACATTCCTGGGGCTGTCAGTGAAACCTACACCCCAAGCAAGGATGATCAGAAGCGCAAGCTGCGGGTTGATGTCACCAAGAAGTAAAGCCATCACCAGCCCCGGCTGGATGGGCATGATATTCGGACCATCGCCCGCAGCAAGAGGTTGATGGTTATCGGATGGATAACGGGTTGTCCTGCCTTGCCAGGGAAGGTGGGGTGGGCACATCAATCAGTAATACAGGGCGCCCGCGGGCGCCCACCATTTTAATCAGCTTGGCCTGTAAAAATGGCGAGGCTGGCTAGTTACAGCAGGTGATGGTGCTGTCGTAAACCGGAGAGTGTTTGAATGAAGGTGATATCTCGTTATTTGTCATATCTGGCACTGTGGCTGGTGCTGGGGCAAACGACAGGAGCAATGGCCGAAAGTGCCAACACCCTGTCGGTGCAGGGGCGTGCGCCAGTGGCATCTGGCGTGACACTGACTGGCCCGGCGGCGCCCTTGGTGGGGGATACCCTGCTGGGAACATATACCTTTAATGACCAGGATACTGATGAGGAACAGGGCAGTGTATTGCGCTGGCTGAATAATAGTGACATCGAACTCGCCAGAGGTGATCGCTATCTGTTGACCGATGCCGAGCGTGGCAAACAGCTTCGCTTTGCGGTCATCCCGGCCACCAATCCGGCGGTGACCGATCCGTCCGAGGGGGTCGAGACAAGCAGTTCGCTCTCTGCGGTGGTGCAGGGGCGGCCAGACCCCGCCAAATCCACCTTCAGTGTCGACAAGTCCACCATAGTGGCGGATGGGGTTGATAACGCAGTTTTGACGCTGACCCTCAAAGACGACAATCAAACACCGGTAATCGGCATCAGTGATCGGGTGGAGCTAGGTTATAGCGGTGTGGATACAGATGTTATCTCCCTGATGGAAAACGACCGGGGCAATGGCATCTATGAGTACATCCTGACGGGGACCAAGTCTGGCGTTGTCACCCTGACGCCACAGCTGGATGGCGCTCCCTTGACCACTCTTCCTCCATCACTGCAGGTGACTCTGGCCGCCAACCCTGCCACCGCGAGAGTGGCCCAGCTGGTGACCACCACTGACAATCAGCCTGCGGATAACGTCAGCGCTGACCTGCTGACTGCGACTGTGCATGATATCGAGGGGAACCCCATGCAGGGCGCTAGCGTGGTATGGTCGCATGGCAGCACCACGGCAACCTTGGGCGCAGCGACAAGTGTGACCGACAGTAATGGTCTGGCAACAGTGACCCTCATCAACACCCGGGCTGAGACGGTCGCCGTGACGGCAAGGGCTGAAGCCAATTCCGGTGACACGGGCATGACCAGTGATGCCAACTTCGCACTCTACCCGGTGCTCGATAGATTAGCCGTGGGCACCAATAATCAGCCCGCCAATAATAAGGCCTTGAACACAATAGTGACCAAATTCAAAGACCTTGCTGGGTCGGTTCTGACAAATGTGCCGATCACTGTGCAGTTCAGTGCTGACAAGGGCACCGCCACGTTCGATAACGAGTCGCCATGGACGACCACTACCAATGACGTTGGTGAGGTGATCGTGTCACTGCGCAACAGCGTGGTTGAGGATGTGGAGGTGACGCTATATGCGAAAAATAGCGATACCGTGCAAAAAGCGGCAACGGTCAGCTTTACAGAATTGATGATAACAAGATTCCTCAAGCCGGATCCGGCAACCATGAATTGGCTGGATGCCGACAACTACTGCAATAGCATCGGACGCCGTCTACCGACGGTAGCTGAATTGCAGGCATTGTTTGTCGAGATATCTCCTTCTTCTGGTGAGAATTATGCCTTGTGTCATGTTCATGGATGGCCACTGGCTAACAAGTGTGGTGGCTCTTTCGATGACTATTGGACGAGTGAGACGTACGACCCTCTTGCTGTTAGTGCACATGCCGCCGTCTATATGCACACAGGTCTCGTTGGTGGATTCGGTGACTCACAGCCTAGCCAGGTGGTGTGCATACGTCGTTAAGGATGCCTTGTTTCCCAGAACGATGCGTATTGGATAGAACTAACAGGGGGTAGTGGACCACTACCCCTTCAAATGCTGCACCAGATTTACTCCACGCCATCACAACTGAACAACAAGAGCTACTGACATGTGCTGCAAGTCGTTAAGCGATCTATTTCAAATTTATTGCATGATTTTGATGTGTTTGAATATTTATTATCAACTCATTGAAAATTAAAGAGTTACCTCAACATCTATCTTGAGTGGGTTACATTTATAATTTTATTAATCATCATTCTTTTTGCTGGTTCAACTTAAAATCTCAATCTACCTTATTTAAAACATCATAGAGCGGTAGATAGAGGGTGTAATGGAACAAAATAACAGCTGGAATATAGGTGAGTATGATATTGAGTGGTGGAATAGCTATACTCGATTGTATGTGCAGGATATTTATAGCAGAGACCCTAAAAAAAGAATGGCGGGATTCTATTTCAGACCAATCAGTATGGAGACTGCTTCATTCTATAATTCCTGTGATCACGATTTGCTTTTGATGATCACCTATGTACAAATGTCACTTCTTGAAGAGTGTTGCAAGGCATATCATCGAGCAGGACGTCGGCCATGTCAGTTATTTTTTAAAGCTGAACAAAGAATATTATCAAAAATATCTGATCAGCTAATTGAATTAATGGGTGAACTGCATTCTCAAAAAATAGAATTGATTCTTGACTTGAATTTACCACAGCATGAAAACGATAAGGAGTGGCAAAAGTCACTTTTTAAAATTGTAGATAGTGGCCATATGGTTTGTCTGGGAGGTTATAACTGGAAAGATAATGAACCCCATAATTTTCAGATGGTTAAAGAGCTATTTAAATATGTCAGGTTAGGGCCTCCTCCATCCAATCTGGCTGAAGTTAATCACTTTATTGATACCTGTTTCCATATTAAAGAAAAACTGTCAATGCAACTTATATTAGACAGAGTGCAAAGCCAGACGGATCTTGATATAGCCTGCAGGACACCCTTTTTTGCACTGATGGGCGATTATATTTCAACTGCTCACTTAGCAAAAAACTTGGAGGATGTCTCCTATGAGGTCATGTTATGAGTGTAATTAAGAATACTACACTTATTATTGCATTGTGTGCATTAACACTCTGTAATATGCTTTATCAAGCAGTATTCCATACATTGACAAATGATGGGCATCATCATTCTGAGTACAGCATTATTTGGGCGCCTAATGCTTATCTGGTTTTTTTTCTATGGGCATTTTGGCGCTACATACCTAAGACAATCTCACTGATATCAATTTTCATGACAGTAATAGGGTTCAACTTACTCTATTTTAGTAGCCAAAATTATCCTATAGGAATGGGGTCTTATTGGTCATCTTTGATAATGTATGCTGTCAATAACACTGTATTTATCATTGGATTTCTACTTGTGTTGAATTTTTGGCAATCCTCAATATGTCTTTTTTCAAAAGACAATGAAGTGCGCTCATTTTTATGGCTCCATTTTGGTGGTGCTTTATGTACTCTCGTTGCAAGTGTATCTGTTCTGGTTTTCCCTAGTTCCTCTGAAAAACTGGTATATCAGCTTTTTGCAGCAAATCTTATGGCATTCACCTTTTTCACATCATATCTTTTTTTGTCAGAGCAATTCATTCCTGACAACAAAAACATTAAGATAATGAACTTTAGTTTATTGGTGTCACTATCCTCAATCGTTTTTTATATAGTGAATGAGTTTTTTCATACCTTATCAAAGGAAACATTTGCATTAATCTTGATGGCATCATTCATTTGCCTTTTTATTAAGTCAAAACCTTATGTGAGAATTATTTTTGCGGCGTTGGTCTCAGCTCTTTTCGCTGCTGTAAATGTAGCCTTGGATTTATCTCTTTATGATTTCATTCTATTTTACAGTATATGCATTAGTACCAGCATTATCTTGATTATGCGGAAGAAAGAAACACTGATCATACATGCGTTGCAGAAAACGGTAAATGAACTTAGAGAAAGTAAATTAATAGATTCTTTGACGGGCTTGCTTAATAGAGAGGGATTCAAGAACACACTGCATGAAAAATGCAACTCTAATAAAGAGTTTTTGGTTGCTTATGCAGATCTTGATAAATTTAAAGAAATTAATGACTTTATGGGCCACGCTGCAGGTGACCTTGTATTAAAAATATCCTCAGCAAGGATGTCATCAATTTTAGGTATGAATATCCCTGTCGCACGTCTTGGTGGTGATGAGTTTGCCTTCATTATTCCGGGTGAGAAAGGTGTAGCCCTGCAGCGTTGCCAGGAACTAATCGAAAAAATAACGCAGCCTATCGTACTCGGGGAACGCACATTTTCAATCGGTATTTCCATTGGAGTTAGTTCTTATCCCCATCAAGCAACAGCAGTTGAAGAGTTACTTGATAAAGCAGATATGGCCATGTATGCAGCCAAATGCTCTCATGAACGTGCGCCAGTGTATTTTGAAGAAAAAATGGACTGCCGAAAAAGTCATGAAACATTTTATTTGCAAAGAGCATTTAATATAGACTTGATATTGGATGAGTGCTATGCGGTATTTCAGCCGTTACATGACATTCAGCAGGGGGGAATTAAGTCATTTGAAACATTATTGCGACATCCTAATTTAAGCGCGATTGATATAATTCAGTGGGCAGAAGATTATGGCCATATGAATGCATTGTTTGAACTTATGGTGCAATGTGCAGCAAAATTTTTTCTAAAGTCAGGTTATCCCGTTACAGTGAACATATCTCCATCTCAGATCATCTTCAATGGTGAAATGATTAGAAACTATATGGAAAAAGTAATCATAGAATATAAATTGCCACGTAATACATTAAATTTAGAAGTTACTGAATCGGTGCCAATCGTTGAGCAGTCTGTTTTCATGAATGCTGTTGGCCAAATCAAGGAACTCGGAGTAGAGGTTTACCTTGATGACTTTGGTACTGGCTACGCCTTCTTTTCTACATTAAGTATGGGGGCATTTGATGCAATCAAGATTGATAGAGAGCTAGTTTCAGGAATTAATAAATCACTATCAATGCAACGCCTTTTAAACTCCATATTAACGTATGCGAACGAAGCAGGTATGTACGTAATCGTTGAGGGGGTTGAAGAAGAAGAGGAGCTTTTGGTGTTAAAAAATCTGGGGGTAAAATATGTACAAGGATACTATTTTTCAAAACCAATGAAAGACGATGTCATGTTAAGCTACATAGAAAATTGGCATGCAACCAATAAAGAAGGCATCAGTCGATATAAGATCAATAGCTACGCCACTTAAAATTATTGGATAGCCGGAATAGCATTACCAAAAGCCCAGCTTGCCAGCCATATTCACTTTGTAAACACGATACGATGGGTTTCTTAAAAGAACCCAATCGTATTGCCCCGCATGAATTTGCTTCGCTGAGTATATATGAGCATCGGTAAACCTGACATTTAGACCATCATCAAAGTCGAATAAAGGTTTGGAAAGTTCCTTTGAATAAATTACAAAAAAAAACAAGTCATCGTTCTTTTTTGCCAAGAGCCCTTTAAAAAGTTTTTTTTCTCCACTAATCTTGTTCCATGCAATTGTTTCTACAATGCCGAATCGGCATGTACTTATATATTTCATCTTTACGTCATTTGCCTCTGAGTTATAATTGCACCCCATACCATTGATAACTGGGATAACAATATAAATATGGAGTAGCATAAAACTAGTTAATGCTATGAACTTTAATGTCTTGATCATTGTTGTCATACCCATAAAGATAAATTCCAGATTTTTTTGGTATATTTTCTGCTATTGACTGTTGCTTGCTTTTATTTAACTCAAAAACGCCACATATCTTTGTTTTTTCGTTTAACTGATAGCAGTAAAGCTCACCTGAGGAAAAAAAATAAATAATACTCAATGACAGGATCGCTGCGCAATACAGTAAGGACAATGTGTTGATAAATATTTTTTTAAAATAACTGCTACCTCTTTCTTGCGCTATACTCTTTGCATTAACCTTAGCCATATAAATAATGGCCTCATCTACATTATCTGAACATGACTCGGTTGTTTTACTCTCTGTATTTATCTCATTGTTATTTTCTGATGAGTCAACAGGCGATTGCTGAGCAATCATGTTAGATTGGATCTTGTCTGTTTCTCCATGCAATATATAACCTCTCCGGTGAACGGTTTCTATATTAAAGACACCATCCGTTTCTTGTAGTACTTTTCTGATGTTTTTGATAGCAACTGCCAGCGAGTTGGGAGAGACGAACTTGTTAGGCCACCCTTCTTCAATCAACTCCTCTTTACTGGAAAACTGATTCAATTTTTTGAGTAGAGCGGCAAAGATGAGCGTCTCGCTTTTGCTTAATCGAGCAATCACCGCCGAGTTCCATTTGACGTCACCTGAGACAGCATTGTAGTCTAACATGCTAAAACCACCAACGATTAAGTTAAAAGTTTGTTTCTCATCCAATGAAAGCTACTCACCTTCTGCGATAGCCCTACCTCTTATTAGATATTTTATATGTTCCTTTATGGTGTTTGCAATAGCATGATCTTGGTATTCTATTGATTATTACAATGTCACTTAGTGCTCACAGATATATGCATTATAGGATACTGTTGACAGTATGCATGCTTACATTATCTTGTCTTAAAAACTTGAAATCACTCTTTATTAAAACTCTTTAGGAAAATAAGCACTAAATTGATAATTCTCGTGTTTGTATGAGTGTATAGAGATGTGTTATATCACGTTCATTTTATTTGTGTTGTTCAAATAGAAGAACAGGGGCTTACTAAATATAGGTTATAAAATACGAATTAGATATAATTGGTTATTCGATGCAATTAATTACTGTTGTTAGTATAGTAAATTGCCATTCTAAAATGGTATTTAGCCGGGTAGCTAAAGGGATAATGTGTACCTATGGTTAGTTCATTGTGTTTCGATTTGACCCTAATGTAGTTATCTTCTGATACTATAAATAGATGAGTTGTCAATTTAATGTTTAATTAGATGCTGTATTACGCCGTCATTCAAAATTAAAGTAATTTATTTTTTAATAACAATTTACATTATGTGGCGGTGATTTTTTTCGTCTATAAAAGAGATTGAACCAGGCTGGATAGAGCTTACCTAATATGGTTTTTACGTTAGGTGACACGACCACTACCTCCCAATCATTCGTTAGTTTTGATAATGATGAAGAAACAATGAAGTTGCCATGCAAAAAGAACCTCGCCATCACGTAATGCATTGATATGTATGGATTTTTTATTTTATAAATTTATTATTTTAGTATCACTACATTTTGATTAAAAAATAAGATTATTGTTTCGTTAGTTATCGTAAAAATAAATCTTTATGTATGGAGGTGACGTGGTATGTATTTAAAGATGGTTAATAGAGACAAGGGGGTTGCCTTTGATCTTCAGCATGGAATTGTCGAATATAAAACACTGGGGGGATTGGTTGTGCAGTCTAGACTAGGCAAAAAAGACAGAGATGTATTGATGTATTTGATAAATAATGTAGGGCGACTGATCTCCAAAGATGAGATCCTGCATAATGTCTGGGTTAATCGGATCGTATGTGAAAATACGGTTTCAGTTGCATTGTCAAATATCCGGAAGTTTTTAAAAAAAGCAGATGAGGATTGTTCATGCTTAACAAATGTATCCGGTTCTGGTTATATTTTTAACCCAGCTAAATCAGGGTTTAAATTAGAGAAGGAACAGAAAGTGAAGGATCTCGTTGTGTAAGGTGTCATTGGTGATTTTTCCTGAGAGCTTAGTGAAAACACATCTTCTGCAAGTTTATTAAAATGACAAAGCTTTTAAGGTAATTACGATACGAGGTTTGTCAAATTGTGCGATGAAGAGGGACATCGCTCTAGCCATGATAGAAAGTGAAGTGTTGATATAAGAGCTAAGTGAGGTAGTAAATGCTGAAATCAATGTCAATAGGAAAGAAGTTCGTAACGGTATTTTTAGCCCTTGTAGTACTTATGCTAAGTTTTGCCTGGTTTTCAGTCGCTCAGCTATCAAATATATATCTTGATACAACCAAGATCACCAATAACGTCATCCCATCAATACGAGCCTCGAGCCAAATGCATACAGCGTTACTTGATGCTCGTCGGGCTGAGTTGAGCATACTGATTGCACTACAGGACAATGACCAAAGTGCGGTGAATATTAATAAGAAACGTTTTGATAACAGCAAACGAGATTTTGAAGCTGCACAGCACCAATATTCCAAGATGGATTTTGTCTCTGAGAGAGACAAGCAATACTTCGAGAATATTACGGCGGCTGCATCGGATTATTTTTCTGACCATAAAATCCTGTTAACAGCGATTGACCAAGCTGACATTGAAAAAGCAAAGTCAATTATCAATAATGAGTCAAAAAAAGCCTTGGAGAAAGCTGGTCAGGATTCTTTTAATCTTCGAGCGGAGAATGATCGGATCGCCCATGAGATGACTGCTCATGATGAACTTGTTTATAACAACGCCAAGATGCTTAGTATTTCAATTGGCGGCGGCACAGTGCTATTTGTTATCTTTGCTGCCTTGGCACTTATCCGCCAGATACATAATCCGATAATGGTCCTTTTAAGGCAGATCCATCAGGTATCTGCAGGTAACCTCACGACTAAACTCGATATGAGAGTTTTTTCTCATGATGAGCTGGGTATGTTAGCCAACGGTATTAATGAGATGCAGGATAACTTGCGAATGCTTGTCAAAGAAGTTTCAGGTTCGGTGATTCAACTCGGTTCTGCGGCTGAAGAGATAACGGCTGTTGCACTTCAGTCTGCTCATAACATGGAAGGGCAGAAGCACGAGCTGAACCAGTTGGCCACCGCGATGCACGAAATGCAGGTGACTGTGCAGGAGGTGGCTCGTAATACCAATGATGCGGCTAGCGCGGCAACTCTAGCAAGTACAACGGCAGTTCAGGGAAGCGGTATAGTGAACGAGTCAATTATGAATATCGAATATGTTGCCGATGCTATTGAGAATACTGCCGCGGTGATACGCCAGCTGGGTGACGATAGCCATCATATCGGTATTGTACTGGAAGTGATCCAGGCGATTGCTGAACAGACTAACCTTCTAGCACTAAATGCTGCTATTGAGGCGGCTCGAGCTGGTGAGCAAGGGCGTGGGTTTGCTGTTGTTGCCGACGAAGTCAGAACGTTGGCGAAACGAACACGGGATTCTACCTCCCAGATAAACGACATCATCTCTAAACTACAGCACCGAGCCAATGAGGCTGGTGTAACAATGCAACAAAGCCAAGCAATGATTATAGAAACCGTGAGCGCAGCTCGGGAAGCTGGCGTATCGATTACCGAGATAAGCAGTGCTGTCAATAGTATCTCTCATATGAATATCCAGATCGCAACAGCTACAGAAGAGCAGAGCGCTGTGAGTGAAGAGCTGCATCGTAATGTGGCCAACATCAGCCATGCCTCAGAAGAAGTGGTCGAAGGCGCTAAACAGATGTCCTCTGCATGCTATGACTTGAATCGCTTAGCTATTCAGTTGAAAGATGGAGTTAGGAAATTTCGAATTTAATTTTTGAATAGGAGCTTGTGCAACAAAATTGTCTGCGTATATCGTGAGAAAAGGCAATAAAAGAACAAAACCACAGAAGGACGCGGCCTCGGTAGGGCGCTTCTACCTTGTTTTGTACGGTATGGGCTAACACTCGTTCAGCAAGATCCCTTGCATAGCCCTGCTCACTGCACCAGTCTCGAAAACTCGCACGAAAGCCATGGGCTGTTGCGACTCGCCCAGGGGGTGTACTTTTTGCATCCAAACACCTGAGCAGGCTGGTCATTGCCATATCCGTGAGCGGGACCTGTTTCCTAGGAGAGGGGAATACCCATTCATTGTGTAGCCCTTGTACCTTTTCCAGAACGGTGATGGCTTGAAGAGATAACGGAACGCGGTGTGTGACTTGGAATGGGCCTAGATCTAGATGGCTGAATTCAGGTCTAGTTCTTTCCTGCGCATATACCTCACTTCTCCGGAGCGGCAGGCTGTCAGGATAACGAATGAAAGCAGGGCACGGCTAACATCAAAACGCTCTACGTTTGCCAAGCGCTGCTGTTAGAAGGTTGGTAGTGTCCGCCAATCCATAGCTGGTTGGTGCTGAGTCCGAATTGTTTTACTGGGCTGCATTGGCAGGAGCTAATCCACGACATCGACAGGGTTTGCTTGGCAGAAACCATGAGCCCGCGCCCAAGTCATTACAGCATGCAGGCGTTGTTTTACGTTCCGGGATAGCCAGCCATATAGGCTGCAGTACACTGGCGATATGTGCTGGGGTTGTGATGTTGATAGGCTGCCGACCGATGACCGGGAAGGCGCATTGCTCCAAGGTACCATGTTTGGGATTACGCCAACCAGGGGGGAGCAGTTGGTGCGCCTGGAGAGCCGCAATTCCGACAGTGGGTATCGCTGGTTTAGTGGCTGCTTTTCTTCATTTCCAAGGGGTCTGGCTCTTTGGACAGTTGCTCACGCATCAAACGAGACTGGTTACCTGCATCTGCAACCGAGACTTCTGGGTAGGAACCCAAGCCAGCATTGCTGCGTTTGCCGATGACGGGACTGATATATCATAACACCTATTTTCCCTTTCCTTTTATCGTTGATGGATGAAGCGCCAGGCCGATGACCCCACCATGGGAGAGGGACTTTTCTCCGTGCTTCAGATTGCGGGTTTTGGTGTCAGTGAGTGTTGCCATGATGCCACCTCTTGTTGAAACCTGTATGCCATTCAGCATGCCATTTCATGTGGAATTTAGTTGTATGGCATTGAAAGGGGGGGACGGGGTTTGATTATAATACATTGATATTAAAGTGTTATTTTGATTGTTTCGAGTGGGGTTAGACAGTTTTATGGCGGGCTGCATCTCCGCCACATACCAAGCCCAAGCAATTAAATTACTTGGGCTTTTTCGTTTGACGCCTGACATGTTAACTGTGGCTGCTACGACATGCTCTCACCTTCCGTTGGCCCCCCGTTTCTACCGATAGCCTGCTTGTCGACGTGAGCCTATGTCGAGCTCGGCAATAAGGGGCGAGAGCGCAAAACGGGGTGGGGCAAGGCACGCAGCTTTCGATACACCACTGAGACCATAATGTTGTCCAAAAAAGAGCAATTGACGGTGGCACAGTGTGCAATAGAGGGATGCCCCCCCTTTTACTTGCCCGAACGCCTATCGGTTGCAAGGTTGGCCCTAATGGCTTGCTCGCCAGTCATGATGGCGACACAATAGAGTCCCTTTTGTTGGCCGCTCGCAGCCGGGGCTCATGGCCGAATGGCCAAGGATAATATGAGCGAGCGCAAGTCTTATGGGCAGGTGACAGCGGGAAACATGGCGAGAACAGGAGCAAAAGAGGATGAGGGAAGGGCTTGAATGGTGCTGGCTCAATGAACCGGCCGAATGGCACAAAACAAGCGACGGCTTGCTGGTGGTAACGGACAAGCAGACCGATTTTTGGCGCAGCACCTGGTATGGTTTCGAGCGCCACAGTGGGCATCTCTATGGCTGTGAGGTCGAGGGGGAATTTACCTTTCAGGTCTGTGTCGAAGGGGTGTTCACGACCCTCTACGATCAGGCGGGGCTGATGTTGCTGCAAGACGAGGCGCACTGGCTCAAAGCGGGGATAGAGTACAACGATGCCCAACCGATGATCGGCAGCGTGCTCACCAATCTGCGATCTGACTGGGCCACCGGTATTTTCAGCGGCAATCCGCGCCGTTTCTGGCTGCGCCTGACCCGGCTGGCCGATTGTCTGCGTCTGCAATACTCCACCGATGGTGAGGTGTGGCCACTGCTGCGGCTCGCTCCGTTCCCGCCAGGCGAGCGCTGCTTTATCGGAGTGATGTGCTGCACCCCCGAGCGACAGGGGTTGGTGGTGCGTTTTTCGGATCTGCGCCTCACGCCGCCCCTTGGCAAGGCACTGCATGATTTGAGCTAGCCAGCCCATGGCTGGCATTGCGTGTCAACCGGCAGAGTGAACAATGCCGTCGACCTGTAGCGTCATTCGCAGGGCCTATCGAGCGGGAGGGGCGTTGCCCTCCCGCTTTTTTACACCGGTAGGTCGGGAATGGCGGGTGGCTGTGATGGGCAAGCCTTGGCAAGCAACGTCGAAAAGCATGCGGTATGCGATGTAGCAGACAACAAGTTACCGGAACTGGGATCTCGATCGGGACAACAGGACTTTTGTCCTGCAAGGGGAGGTGGGGTGGCGGCTAGGATGGCCACATCAAAACAATAAAACGAGTCAAACTGGAGCACAACAATAATGACCGCTCATATCAATGCCAACCCGGGCGATTTCGCCGAGACCGTCATCATGCCGGGGGACCCGCTGCGGGCCCGCTATATCGCCGAGACCTTTCTGACCGATGCGCGCGAGGTGACCAATGTGCGCAATATGCTGGGCTACACCGGCTATTACAACGGCCAGCGTATCTCGGTGATGGGCCACGGCATGGGGATCCCCTCCATGGTGCTCTACGCCCACGAGCTGGTGAACGACTTCGGGGTCAAGCGCATCATCCGCATCGGCAGTCTGGGGGCTACCCAGCGCCACGTGCAGATGCGTGACGTGATTCTGGCGCAGGCGGCGGGCACCGACTCCCCGACCAACGCCAAGCGCAGCGCCGGTTACCAGATGGCCACCTCGGCCGACTTCGCTCTGCTGCACAAGGCCTTTACCAAGGCGCAGGAGAAGGCGATTCCGGTCAAGGTGGGCAATATCTTCACCGGCGACCTCTATTACGATCCGGACGAAAACCTCATTCCGGCGCTGGAGAAGTTCGGCGTGCTCGGCATCGACATGGAGGTGGCCGGTCTCTACGGGCTGGCCCATCAGCAGGGGATCGAGGCGCTCGCCATCCTGACCGTCTCCGACCACTGTCTGACTGGTGAAGAGACTACTGCCGAAGAGCGGCAACTCTCCTTCAACCAGATGATCGAGCTGGCGTTGCACACCGCGCTGTAAGCGCCGCGGCCCGCCCAACCCTGCACGCACCCTGACCCCAAGAGAGATCCAATATGAACAATAAGCTCTCCCTCACTGCCATCAGCTTCTTGGCCAACTTCGTGATGGCCGGTTTTGCGACCCAGTTCGGCATGCTGATTGACCCCATCGCCGCCAAGTTCGGCGCCGACGTCAATCAGGTGGCCTCCATCTTCTCCCTGCTCAACGGCGGGGCACTGGCGGGCACCATTGCCGCCTTCTTCCTCATCGAGAAGGTGGGCCTCAAGCGGATGACGCTGCTCTGCTATGGCCTGATCGCGCTGGCGGCGGCCTCGCTCCATCTGACCGGCTCGCTCTATGTGGTGATGACGGCCATGACGGTGATAGGCCTGTGCGGCGGGGTGGGGCTCTGCATTGCGGGGACGCTGGTGGTGAGCGTCTGGCAGGCGCGAATGCAGAGCACCATGCTGGTGGTGCAGGATGCCACCTTCAACGTGGCTGGGGTGGTCTTCCCGCTTATCACTACCTACACCCTGACTCACGCCATGGCGTGGAGCTGGAGCTATCTGGCGGTGGGTGTGGTGGCGCTGGCGACCATGCTGGTGGCGGTGCTGACCAACTTCCGCAGCTGCGAGGCGGGCGGCGAGAGCGCTGGCAACGAGCACTCGGAGTGGAACCTCGGCATCATCAGCGGCGGGCTTGGGCTCTTTCTGGGCATGCTGGCGCTCTACACTTTCCTCACTTGGGCGCCCATGTTCGTGAAGAACAAGTTCGGCATCCCCTTCGAGGAGGCGGGCAATATCATCACCCAGTACTGGACGGCGGCCCTGCTCGGCGCGCTGGTCTCGACCGCTATCGTGACCCGCATTGCGATCCGCACCTTCCTCTTGGTGATCATCACGCTGGCGATGGGGATGACGGCGCTTATCGTCACCACTGACAACCTGAGCCAGCTGCCTTACCTCACCTACGGTTACGGCTTTGTTTGCGCGGCGCTCTACAACGCCTTTATCGCCTACGGGGTGTCGTTTGTGCGTCAGGCGTCGAGCAAGAACGTCTCCTACATCCTCATCAGCGGCAGCGCGGGGGCCATGTTCAGCCCGGCCATCAGCGCCCTGTTCGAGCAGGTGATCGGCCTGCAGGCGGTGATGTACGCCATCCCGCTTATCTACGGCGTGATCCTCGCCATGCTGGTGGCGTCGCTGCGCATGGCCCGGCCCCAGCCTTGTCTGGCCTGAGCGGGAGAGTAAACAGCAAGAGGGGCGGTATCGACCGCCCCTCTTTTTTGTTGCTGTTCCGCTTGTTGCTGTTCAGGCGGCGACTGATACCCGCGATTTATGGCTGCTCCAGAAAGGCCTTGAGCCCCGCCAGATCGCGGATCTGCAACCCCTCCTCGCCGCGCTCCACCAGTCCCTTGTCCATCAGATCTTTCACCGCCCGCCGGTAGACCCTGTCCGTGGTGCCGAAGCGTTCCGCCTCCTGATACCCCTTGCGAAAGCCGCTCACCGGGTTGTCGTGGCAGTGGCTGTGATAGAGGTCGAGGGCGACGTTGTAGCTGATGGGGTAGAGCATGCGGCAGGTGAAGATATCCACCGTGTCCTGATAGTCGATGGCAATGGCGGTGGCAAAGAAAAGCGCCACCTTGGGGTGGGCGACCAGCGCCTGCTCCAGCTGCTCGCCATCGATGCGGGCCACTTCCAGCGGCTCCTCGGCGATGATGTCGAGCTGGCAGCGGTAGCCGGTGAAGAACTCCATCTCGCCAAAGAGCTGGTTGTCGCACTCAAGGGTGCCGAGCTGAAAGCGGCGGCCATTCATGGCGGTGTGGCCCATGGCGATGCGGCCACTGGGCACCAGCACCAGATCCCGCAATAGCTCCCCCTGACGCATCAGGGGCTCCCCCTCGGGGATCAGGCGCCGCTCAGTGATGCAGGAGATGACCACCTGTTCGATGAGATCATGGCTGGCCTGCCAGTGGGGCTGAAAGCGCCCCTTGAGAAGGGGTTTGAGTTGCATGGGGTTTCGAGTCGTCGCCAAACACAAACGACTATTACACACCCTTGCATACGGATATGCCAGTTTTGTACCGCAAAGTGGGGCTTACAGGTGTAGAAGTACAATTTGGAAGCATAAAAAAGCGCCCGAAGGCGCTTTTTCATTGAGCGGTGGTCAGCAACGATTAGCCAATCAGGCTGGCCCACAGATCATATTCGTCGGATTCGTCGATCCGCACCTTGACCATGTCGCCCGGCTTGAGGCCGGTTTCGCCGTTGAGGTAGACCAGACCGTCGATCTCCGGTGCATCGGCAAAAGAGCGGCCAGTGGCACCCTCTTCATCCACCTCGTCGATGATAACGGTCATCTCCTGACCCACTTTGCGGGCCAGCTTGCGGATGGAGACCTGCTGCTGCAGCTCCATAAAGCGCTGGAAGCGCTCTTCCTGAATCTCTTCCGGTACCGGATCCGGCAGCTCGTTGGCCAGCGCCCCTTCGACCGGGCTGTATTTGAAGCAGCCGACCCGGTCCAGCTCCGCCTTGTCGATAAAGTCCAGCAGCATCTGGAAATCTTCCTCGGTCTCGCCCGGGAAGCCGACGATAAAGGTGGAGCGCAGGGTGATCTGCGGACAGATCTCGCGCCACTTCTGGATCCGCTCCAGGGTGCGCTCGACGGTACCCGGGCGCTTCATCAGTTTCAGGATGCGAGGGCTGGCGTGCTGCAGCGGGATGTCGAGGTAGGGCAGTACCTTGCCATCGCGCATCAGCGGGATGACGTCATCCACGTGTGGGTAGGGGTAGACGTAGTGCAGACGTACCCAGATATCGAGCTTGGCCAGCTCTTCGCACAGGGCGACCATGCTGGTCTTGACCGGCATGCCGTCGTAGAAACCGGTGCGGTGCTTGACATCGACGCCGTAGGCGGAGGTGTCCTGGGAGATCACCAGCAGCTCCTTCACGCCCGCCTCTTTCAGGCGCTTGGCTTCTGCCAGCACGTCGCCGATGGGGCGGCTCACCAGATCCCCGCGCATGGAGGGGATGATGCAGAAGGTGCAGCGGTGGTTGCAGCCCTCGGAAATCTTCAGATAGGCGTAGTGGCGCGGGGTCAGCTTGACGCCATGGGCCGGTACCAGACTGGTGAAGGGATTGTGCTGTGGCTTCTCCACATATTTGTGGACGTGACCCAGCACCTCTTCATAGGCGTGGGGGCCGGTGATCTCGAGCACCTTGGGGTGGATCTCGCGGATCTGATTCTCTTTGGCGCCAAGGCAGCCGGTGACGATCACCTTGCCGTTCTCGGCCAGCGCTTCGCCGATCGCTTCCAGCGACTCTTGCACCGCGCTGTCGATAAAGCCGCAGGTGTTGACGACGACCAGCTCGGCATCGTCATAGCTGGGCACCACATCGTACCCTTCGGTACGCAGCTGGGTCAGGATGCGTTCTGAATCGACCAGGTTTTTGGGGCAACCCAAGGAGACGAATCCTACTTTGGGGGCCTGTTTTGTGTTGGACATCGCTCAATCACTCTTAGGTGGCTCTTATTCAAGGGCGCGGATTTTACCGGAATGGTTAACCAAAAACTATACAGCCAGCATGGCAGAACCGAACAATATCTCCGACCAGGCAAGATTGTGCCGCACCAACAGCCGTTGATGGCGCGCCCTTGGTAGGGCTATTGCCTCTGCCATGCCGGCTTGTTGTGGGGACGCTGCTTTGTTGATTTTCCTCTCAATATTGATTTGGTGACAGAGAGGAGAACACCGGGAGTCACTATACTCCCGGTACGGGAACCCGTTGGAGAAGGCGATGGAAAGTTCATTTGGCGAAAAAATGCAGAGCGTACATGCCACGCTCAGGCAGCGCTTTGACAAGCTGAGTCGGGTGGCCATCGCGATTTACGATCCCCATACCGATCAGCTCAAGACCTTTGCCCACAGCACCGAGGGGCCCTCGCCACTGGTGCAATATGAGGTGAAGCTGAGCGATGTTCCCTCCCTGAGTTATCTGGCGGAGCACAAGCAGCCCCGGGTGCTCGGCAATCTGGATGCCCTGCGTGGCTCGGCGTCGGAGCACAGCCGCAAGGTGCTGGAGGCGGGTTATGCCTCCAGCTATACCGAGCCGCTGCTGTTCAACAGCAAGCTGTTTGGTTTTCTGTTTTGCGATGCCATGGAGCCGGGATACTTCGAGGAGCCGATCCGCAGCGAGCTGTCGGCCTATGCCCAGGCGCTCTCGGCCATCATTGCGGTTGAGTTTTTCTCCATCCAGACCCTTGGCGGCGCGCTGACCACGGCGCGGGAGTTCAGCCGTTATCGGGATGAGGAGACCGCCAACCATCTGCACCGGATGTCGGCCTACTCCCGGCTGATTGCCAAGACGCTGGCCCCGACTTGCGGGCTGAGCGATGAGGAGGTGGAGTTTATCTACCTCTTCTCCGAGCTGCACGATATCGGCAAGATTGCGGTGCCGGATGCCATTTTGCTCAAGCCGGGCAAGCTGACCCCGGAAGAGTTCGAGATCATGAAGATCCACCCCGGCAAGGGGCGGGAGATGATCAGCCTGATGATCAACGAGTTTGGTCTCGATGGCATTCATCACACCGATATGCTGACCAATATCATCGCCAGCCATCACGAGCGCTTTGACGGCACCGGCTATCCGCTAGGGCTGGCGGGTGAGGCGATCCCGCTGGCAGCACGCATCGTGACGGTGGCCGATGTGTTTGATGCCCTGACCAGCGAGCGCCCCTACAAGAAGGCATGGCCGTTCGAGACGGCGTTTGCCTATCTGGAGGAGCATGCCGGCAGCCAGTTTGATCCCGCCTGTGTCGCCGCGGCCCTGCACAACAAGGCCGAGTTTTATGCCATCTATCAGCAGTATCAGGATCCGGCCTGCACTCCGAGTGCTGCGGCCAGCGGCGCAGAGCCGGGTTGAGCGCGTGTGATGAGCGTAAGGGGGGAAAGAGGCGGTTCAAGCATGACGAGGGATAAAAGGGAGGGGGCACCAGCAGGTGCCCCCTCCCTTTTATGCGCCTTTTCTATTTCATGCGCCCTTTTTTTGCCGACCTTCTATCTGCGGTTATGGCGTGTGCGGTCAGGTTATTTTTTGGGCGTCGGCTCGCTGATCTGGTAGAGGTGATCCGCGCAGGCGCTGGAGCAACCACAGGGGCGTACCTCTTTATCTTCCCGTTTCTGGGCAAGCTGGTATTGGCGCCACCAGATGATGGTGCCCATGGCCAGGATCAACACGAACGAGGCGAGCAGGCTCAACAACCAGATGGACATGATCTCTTCTCCTTGATGGTGATGACATGCACGGCGATGGCATCAGTGATGATGGCAGCAACCACCCTGCTGGTTGGCTCCTTCACTGCCGTGGCAACAAGTATGGCCTTGTCGTGAGCTCTCTGCCTGATTGCCACTACTGGCGCAACAGTGATTGGAGCCACTGTTGCAACCACCGTGACAATTCGCATGGCTGTGGCCTGCGCCGACGGGCTGGATGGCACGGATAGTCGCCTTGCTCTGATGACGACGAGATGGGCGGCCCTGACTGGCCTCGGTGAGAGGTTGCAGATTGGCGGGGGCCAGCAGCGCTGGCAGCGGCAGGCGGGCAGAGCGGCACTGCAGTACCCGGATATTGGCCGCCAGCAGGCGACTCAGCATCCGCTCGCCGATATTGCGCACCACCACCTGACCCACCTGATGATGGGTGAGGGCGTCGAGCAGCGCTTGCTTGCCGTGGCAGCCTTCGGCGGCGGCCGGGTTGGTCAGGGTGGCGATGACGTTCCCTTCGGGGTTAAGAATTTGCAGCTGCTCGGCACGGGTAAAGTGGCCAGCCAGCAGCCCCTGACTCAGCATCAGGGCGCTGTTGCTGTGGTTGGTGGTCATGGTTGTGACAGCATTCATGTCGGCTCTTCTCCACTGGTTGGGTGGTCGGGCTCGGCGGGTTGCATCATCAATGCTTTGCCCAGACTCAGACACTCCACCACCTTGTAGCGCCCTTTTTTCAGGATATTGGCCAGGGTCTGGCGGGAAACCCCCATCACCAGGGCGGCCTCCTGCTGCTGCATTCCTTGAAGGTCGACGAGGCGCAGTGCCTCGAACTCGTCAGGGGCCAGCGTGACCTGCTCCAGCTGATGCATCGGGCGGCCGTTGGGTTTGAAGCAGCTGTTGGCGGGGCGGCCACAGATCTGGCGGGCAATCTTGGGTCTTGGCATGGTGGCTCCTAATTGGCATAAGCCATTTATACGCTCATATGTGGCATATGCCAATAATTTTGTCGAGTGTAGAGAGCTGCGCCAGTGCTGTTTACGGCAGAGAGGGGTAAAGAGAGGGAGGAGAAACACGTATAAAAGCAGTCAAGGTGGCAGAAACGACGCAGGCCCGAACATGGTTCGGGCCTGCGGTTTTGCAGAGGATGGTCGAGCTATCCCGGCGAGCTTACGCCTGTTCGGCATCGGCCACTGGAGCTGCGCTCTCGCTACCGTTGGCGAAGCGATCCGCCCACAGGGCAATCACGCCGTCACCGGTGACGTTGCAGGCGGTGCCGAAGCTGTCCTGGGCCAGGTAGAGGGCGATCATCAGGGCGATGGAGGCTTCACCAAAGCCGAGCATGGAGGTGAGCAGGCCCAGCGCCGACATCACGCCACCACCCGGGGCGCCCGGGGCGGCGATCATGATCACCCCCAGCATCATGATGAAGGGGAGCATGGTCTCGATGCCCGGAATGGCCAGATGCTCGGAGAGGAACATCACCGCGGTGGCACAGGTGACCAGGGTAATGGTGGAGCCACAGAGGTGAATGGTGGCGCACAGGGGCACAGTAAAGTTGGCGATACCGTCGCTCACCCCGTTGTTCTTGCTCGATTGCAGGGCGACCGGAATGGTGGCGGCGCTCGACATGGTCCCCAGCGCGGTGAAGTAGGCGGGCAGCATGTTCTTGATAAGCTGGGCCGGTGAGCGGCCAAGGGCCAGACCGGTACCCACGAACAGTACGGAGAGCCAGATCCAGTGCATCAGGATCGCCATCACCAGCACCACGCCGAAGGTTTTCAGGGTGGCGAATACGGTGCCTTCTACTGTCATTTCGACAAAGACCCCGGCGATATAGAACGGCAGCAGCGGAATGATCACCTTGGCCAGCAGGCGGTCGATGATGTCACGGCCCTGATCGGCGACACGGCGCAGATCGGTGGCCTGGGTGGCGCTGATGCCGATGCCGAACACGAAGGCGGCAGCCAGTGCCGACATCACGCCAAACAGCGGCGGGATCTCGAGATTGACATAGGAGGCGAGCTTGATGGCTGTGGCCGTGGTGGGCTCGGCGGCGGTGGTGAACTGCGGGATCAGGTGGCTCGCCACGGTAAAGGCGAACAGCCCCGCCAGAATGGTAGAGCAGTAGGAGAGGGCCACGGTTTTGCCCAGCAGCTTGCCGGAGTTTTTCGGCAGGCTGGCGATGCCGCTCATGATGAAGAACAGAATGATGAGCGGAATCGTGAAGGTGATCAGCTGACCTATCACTGTCTTGGCCGTAAACAGCACGCGCGCCACCCACTCAGGGGCGTAGAGACCGAGCAAGAGACCGGCAAGGATGCCAGCAATGAGTTTCAGGACAAGTTTCATAAGGAAATCCGGAGTTGGTTGTATTGTCTGTTTTGTTATTAAATTTTGATATTAATCGAACTTTTTAACACGTAAGCCGTGTTATGTCTGCCTTTTATGCGTTAATGCCGAGTTAAATATTGTCGATAGCCAAGATCGCCGACTAGCAGCCGGCTTGGCATTGAAAGGGAAAATCCGTGATGAATTAGCCCGTTAGGTGGCCTGATGATCGCCGCGCAGCAACATGACGTACTGGTTGGCATATTGACTTGCGGAGTCTGAGGTGCTGGCTGATACGGCTTCCATCGAAGCCAGTTGCAGCGTTACCCCGGATGAGGTGACGATTTGCTGAAGATGCGGGAGCTGCTGGTCGTGGCTCATTTCGCCGCTTGGCTGTAGGGGGAAACAGAGCGGAGCGCCCGCTTTGAGCAGGGTCGCCAGCTGTTGCAACAGGGGGACAAGAGTGGCCACGTCGCTATCAAGCGGGCGGCTGAGCCAGATGCCATCGTAAGGGAGCACCGAGTGCATCTTCGCCAGCGGGCAGACCCGCACAGCTTGCCCGGATTGCTGTGAGGCTACTTTGGCGTCAGCCAGTACCGCTTCACAGGCGGTGACTACATACCCTTCTGCACGCAGCCAGCACAGATCCTCCCCCATACCGCACTGACCATTGAGCAGGTGAGCGCCGGGTTTGAGGTGCGCCACAAAGGCAGCTCGAACGTGGGCGTGCTGGTCGTTAAATGGCCGGGAAGCGGGGATGGCGTCAGAGTGTGGCACAGGGGTTACCTCAAGCAGGGGGCGCACAGGGTAACAAATCGGGGCCTGACTGCCAAAACGCGCGGTCAGTCCCCGATTTGGATGTGAGGACGTTGCCGGAGCCTGTTAGCGGCCGCAGGCAGGTCCGTGGGGGTGGGCCAGCATGGTAAACATGCTCTCTATCAGGAAGGCTGATTCGCTCTGCAGGTCGATCCGCTCCGGAAAGTGGAGCCAGTTTATGATGTAGCCATCCAGGGTACAGTGGAGCAGGGTGGCTGCACGCTGCAGGTTAAGGTTGGCAGGCAGCTGCCCCCGGCGTACCGCGTTGGCCAGGGTGGTCTCCAGGTCCCGGAAAAAGTTGGCTGACTCGCTGCGGATATGCTCGCGCAGGGAAATGGCTTCCCCCTCCAGCGATTCGAGATTGAACAGTATGGTGAACATCTGCCGCTGGGCCGGATTGTGAATGAAGCTGTGGAGCACCCCTTCGAAGAAGAGGCGCAGTTGTCCCAGCGGATCGGGCTCATCTGGGTTGAGGCAGGCATCGAGCTGGTGGGCGAGGGGGCTGCAGAGTTCCTCCCAGAGCGAAATGAAGAGTTCATCCTTGTTCTTGAAGTGCCAATAGATGGCCCCGCGGGTCAGGTCTGCCGCCCTGGCGATGTCGGTCAGGCTGGTCTTGGCCAGGCCCTGAGAGCAGAACAGATCCAGCGCCGTGCTCATGATGTGGCAGCGGGTTTGCTGCGCCTCTTCTTTGGTTCGTCTGGCCATCGAAATTTGTGCCTCATGCAAGCAAAAAGTCACTTACATACATTTATGAATGTATGTATATTGCCTCATCTTTCGACTATTTACCAACAGGGCCCATGCGGCCCTGATTGTTCATTGACTGGCAAAGGCTCAGGTGTTTCATGCATAAACATATTCTTGCTCGTTCAGTTGGTCTTGCCTTGCTGGCTACAGGCTTGCTGGCAGGTTGTGGTGACAAGGGGGGCGCACCCCAGGGACAGGGCGGCATGCCCCCCGCGGCGGTCAACGTGGTGACCCTGCAGAGCGGCCCGTTGATGTTGACCACCGAGTTGACCGGCCGCAGCGCCCCGTTGCGGGTGGCCGAAGTGCGTCCGCAGGTGAGCGGCATCATCCTCAAGCGCCTCTTTACCGAGGGGAGCGATGTGAAGGCGGGCGACCTGCTCTATCAGATCGATCCGGCTGTCTATCAGGCGGCGGTTGCCAGCGCCAAGGCCAATCTGGCCAAGGCAGAGGTCAACGAGCAGAGTGCCCGTCTCAAGGCACAGCGCTATCAGGAGCTGCTAAAGGTCAAATCCATTAGCCGTCAGGACTATGACGACGCCGACGCCAGCTGGAAGCAGGCCAAGGCCGAGATCATGGCGAGCAAGGCGGCCTTGCGCACTGCAGAGATCAATCTCGGTTACACCCGCATCACCGCCCCCATCAGTGGCCGCATCGGTAAATCCGCGGTGACCGAGGGGGCGCTGGTGACAGCCCAGCAGGCTGACAGCCTGACCGCCATCCAGCAGCTCGATCCCATGTATGTGGATGTGCGTCAATCCACCGCCGATCTGCTGCGCCTCAAGCGACTGGTCGCCGAGGGCAAGTTGACCCAGGACGAGCAGAAGGGAGCCAAGGTGACCTTCCAGTTGGAAGATGGCAGCACCTATGGCGAAGAGGGCTCGCTGCAGTTCTCCGATGTGACCGTGGATGAGACCTCCGGCATGGTGACCCTGCGGGTGATTGTGCCCAACCCTCACCAGCTGCTGCTGCCCGGCATGTTTATGCGCGCCACCCTGCAAGAGGGAGAGCGGGCACAAGGACTGCTGGTGCCGCAAACTGCGGTGACTCGCACCCCCAATGGCGGCGCCACCGTGATGGTGGTAACCGCTGACAACAAGGTGGAGCTGCGCAACGTGCAGCTGAGCCGTGTCGTCGGCAGCAACTGGGTGGTGGAGTCAGGGCTCACCTCCGGCGAGCGGGTGATCGTGGCTGGCTTGCAGAAAGTGCGACCGGGCGCCGTGGTCAATCCCGCCGAGCAGGGTGCTGATGCACAGTCTGCTCAAGCTGCGTCCAACACCCCGGCCAACAAGTAGGATGGAGTAGTCGCCTCATGGCTCGATTTTTTATAGACAGACCCATTTTTGCCTGGGTGATCGCGCTGGTGATCATGCTGGCGGGCAGCCTGGCCATCATCAAATTGCCGGTCGCCCAGTATCCGAGCATTGCGCCGCCCGCGGTCGGTATTTCCGCCAGCTATCCGGGGGCCTCTGCCAAAACGGTGGAAGACTCGGTCACCCAGATCATCGAACAGAACATGACCGGGCTGGATCACCTGCTCTACATGTCTTCCCAGTCTGACTCTGCGGGACGGGTGTCGGTGACCCTCACCTTCCAGCCGGGGACCGATCCCGACATCGCCCAGGTGCAGGTGCAGAACAAGCTGCAGCAAGCGATGTCGTTGCTGCCGCAAGAGGTGCAGCAGCAAGGGGTTCGGGTACAGAAGACCTCCAGCAGCTTCCTGATGGTCGCGGCGTTCATCTCCAACGATGGCTCGATGAACAACGACGATCTGGCGGACTATGTGGTCTCCAACATCAAGGAGCCCCTGAGTCGTCTGGACGGGGTAGGGGATATCACCTTGTTCGGCAGCCAGTACTCCATGCGGGTCTGGCTCGAGCCCAACAAGCTCAACCGGGTGCAGATGACCCCGGGGGATGTGCAGGCGGCCATCAAGGCGCAGAACGCCCAGGTAGCGTTCGGCAAGCTGGGTGGTACTCCGTCGGTGGAAGATCAGCAGTTCACCGCCACCATCATGGGGCAGACCCGTCTCTCTACCGTGGAGCAGTTCAACGACATCCTGCTGCGGGTGAAT
Organism: Aeromonas sp. 604282; assembly: GCF_049170575.1. Taxonomy (NCBI): domain Bacteria; kingdom Pseudomonadati; phylum Pseudomonadota; class Gammaproteobacteria; order Aeromonadales; family Aeromonadaceae; genus Aeromonas; species Aeromonas sp. 604282. The sequence goes on from NZ_JAAKMV010000003.1 coordinate 284,475, forward strand.
CAGGATGGCTCCAAGGTACGGCTCAAAGACGTGGCCCGGGTCGAGCTGGCGGGCGAAAGCTATGACGCAGATGCGCTCTACAACGGTCAGTCTACCGCCGCGGTCGCCATCAAGCTGGCTACCGGCGCCAACGCGCTGGATACCGCCGAGAAGGTACGTGCCAAGCTCAATGAGCTGTCGGATTACTTCCCGGCCAACATGGAGATCGTCTACCCCTACGACACCACGCCGTTTGTGAAGATCTCCATCGAGGAGGTGGTGCAGACCCTGATCGAGGCGATCTTCCTGGTGTTCTGCGTCATGTATCTGTTCCTGCAGAACTTCCGCGCCACCCTGATCCCGACCATTGCGGTGCCTGTGGTACTGCTCGGTACCTTCGGGGTGATGGCGGCGTTCGGCTTCTCCATCAACACCCTCACCATGTTTGGTATGGTGCTGGCTATCGGGTTGCTGGTGGATGACGCCATCGTGGTAGTTGAGAACGTGGAGCGGCTGATGAGCGAGGAGGATCTCTCCCCGCTGGAAGCGACCCGCAAGTCGATGACCCAGATCACCGGCGCGTTGGTGGGGATCGCGTTGGTGCTCTCCGCCGTGTTCGTGCCGATGGCCTTCTTCGGAGGCTCGACTGGTGCCATCTATCGCCAGTTCTCGCTGACCATCGTCTCGGCAATGGTGCTGTCGGTGCTGGTGGCGTTGATCCTGACCCCGGCCCTCTGTGCCACTCTGCTCAAGCCGATGAAACACGGCGAGTTTGGCGCCCAGCGCGGCTTCTTTGGCTGGTTCAACCGCGCCTTTGATGCCGGTACCCAGCGCTATCAGCTCGGTGTGCGCAAGGTGATCAAGCAGGGCGTGCGTTACTGCATTATCTACGGCGCCATGCTGGCGGTGCTGGCAGTGCTCTTTATGCGGATGCCCACCTCCTTCCTGCCGGAAGAGGATCAGGGGGTCATCATGTCCATGGTGCAACTGCCGGTCGGAGCTACCAAGCAGCGCACCGAGGTGGTGCTGGCCCAGATGCGTGACTACTTCCTGGACAACGAGAAGGATAACGTGGATGCCGTATTGACTGTATCGGGCTTCAGTTTTGCCGGTAGCGGTCAAAATACCGGTATGGCGTTTATCAAACTCAGGGACTGGAGCGAACGCAAGAGTCCTGATCGCAGTGCCAACGCCATTATCGGTCGCGCCATGGGCTATCTGTTCAGCATCAAGGAGGCGCAAGTGTTCGCCTTCAACTTGCCATCTATTCCTGAATTGGGGACGGCGACCGGTTTTGACTTCTTCCTGCAGGATCGTGGCGGTATCGGTCACGACAAGCTGATGGCGGCGCGTAATCAGCTGCTCGGTATGGCGGCGCAGGATCCCACACTGGTGCGGGTACGCCCGAACGGGATGGAAGATACGCCGCAACTCGATATCAAGATCGACTACGAGAAGGCGCTGGCGCAGGGGCTCTCCATCGCGGATATCAACAACACCCTGGCTACTGCCTGGGGTTCTTCCTACGTCAATGACTTCGTCGACCGTGGCCGGGTCAAGAAGGTTTACATGCAGGCGGATGCCCCCTTCCGGATGAACCCGGAAGATCTGAAACTCTGGTATGTGCGCAACAGCGCCGGCCAGATGGTGCCCTTCTCCGCCTTTGCCAGCACCGAGTGGAGCTTCGGCTCGCCGCGTCTTGAGCGTTACAACGGTGTGCCAGCGATGGAGATCGTCGGTGAAGCTGCGCCCGGCAAGAGTACCGGTGATGCAATGGCTGCCATCGAACAGATGGTGAAACAGCTGCCGGAAGGGGTGGGCATCGAGTGGACCGGGCTCTCCTTCCAGGAGCGTCAGGCCGGTTCACAGGCACCAGCGCTCTACGCCATCTCCTTGCTGGTGGTGTTCCTCTGTCTGGCGGCCCTCTACGAGAGCTGGAGCATTCCGTTCTCGGTGATGCTAGTGGTGCCGCTCGGGGTACTGGGAGCCATTGTGGCCGCCACCCTGCGTGGGCTGGAGAACGACGTCTACTTCCAGGTAGGCCTGCTCACCACCATAGGCTTGTCGGCCAAGAACGCGATTCTGATCGTGGAATTTGCCAAAGAGCTCTATGACAAGGGGATGGGACTGGGTGAAGCCGTAGTGGAGGCGGCGCGCCTGCGTCTGCGTCCGATCCTGATGACTTCGCTCGCCTTTATCCTCGGGGTGTTGCCGCTGGTGATCAGCTCCGGTGCTGGTGCCAGCAGCCGTAACGCCATCGGTACCGGCGTAATGGGGGGAATGATCAGTGCCACCGTGCTGGCCATCTTCTTCGTTCCGCTCTTCTTCGTGCTGGTGATGCGCTACTTCACCAGCCACCAGAGCAAAGGGGCGCGCATGGTTGCAGCAGTTGAGTCAAAAGGTGACTGAGCAAAGTGACCCCTTGAGTTCTGGGGGCAGATCACAATAAGACAAATACATCAGGCATGAGTGAGTAATAAATAGAGCAACTTGGAAAGTCGCTCTATTTTTTTGTTGTAAAAACGGTAACTTGGTCTTGATTATCTGGCTGCGCCCAGATGTGTATGAGGAGTTATTCGCTCTTCCGTCGCCCCTTATCGAATCCTTATCTATGGTAGTTGGCGAACGACTTTTGCGGTGCAGGTTTGTAGGAAACGAGATAGAATCTGCGTCTTATCGGGCTGGTAAGTGGTGAGTCGTCGGACATTGACCTTTTTGGTCTTGAGCCTTGTATGTCTTTGCCAAACACAATCAATACAGAAAAATGCTGGAGGACATGATGACCAACAGCAAACACAATCAGGTCAAAAGCAGCATGGTGGGAGCTGTAACCCAGGGGCGGTAGCCTTGGGGTTATTTGGTGATTTGTGTGAATAATGTTCACTCAGTGTTTTGTTGCTGTTTGAGATGGTTAAATTGCCGTCTATTTAGGTGTTTCAACAGTGCACCAGTGAACAGCCAGCCTCTATCCGATGTCACATCAACGCCTCGCAAGAGATACATATCTATGAAAATCCTCGTGACCGGCGGTGCCGGCTTTATCGGCTCAGCCGTGGTGCGCCAGATCATCCGTGATACCCAAGATTCTGTTATCAATCTCGATAAACTCACCTATGCCGGCAATCTGGAATCCCTGGCCGATGTATCGACAAGCGAGCGTTATGCGTTTGAGCTGGTGGATATCTGCAACCGTGCCGAGCTGGATCGGGTGTTTGCTCTGCACCAGCCGGATGCGGTGATGCACCTGGCCGCCGAGAGCCATGTTGATCGCTCCATTACAGGGCCGGCTGACTTTATCGAGACCAATATCGTCGGCACCTATATGTTGCTGGAGGCGGCTCGCGCTTACTGGAATGGTCTTCATGATCAGCGCAAGGCTGCCTTCCGCTTCCACCATATCTCCACTGACGAGGTATATGGGGATCTGCCCCATCCGGATGAAGTGGCTCCCGGTGAGCCATTGCCGCTCTTTACCGAAACCACCCCCTACGCCCCCAGCAGCCCCTATTCTGCCTCCAAGGCTTCCAGTGACCATCTGGTGCGTGCCTGGCGCCGCACCTACGGCCTGCCCACCATCGTCACCAACTGCTCCAACAACTACGGCCCGTACCACTTCCCCGAGAAGCTGATCCCGCTGGTCATTCTTAACGCGCTGGATGGCAAGCCGCTGCCGGTCTATGGCAATGGCGACCAGATCCGTGACTGGCTCTATGTGGAAGACCACGCGCGTGCGCTCTACAAGGTGGTGACCACAGGCGTGGT